>NZ_DAMDAY010000005.1:9493-44358 GCF_032093475.1 Lysinibacillus sp.
AAAATAGAGACTTTCTTTTCTAGTAGTGGGCATCTATTAACACTCCTTTCTGTTACTTAAGTTAGTATATAGATTTGAAAAATGCCTCGTAAGTGACATTTTTGTGACAGTTGAAAGGATGAATTAATTTTCTGCACCACTATACCTGCAATAATCTAGCACTGTAAAAAGGTTAAACTAGTATTTAACCTTCAATCCTAGTAATGAAGCAAAGCCTATCGCTTGTTCGGAAGAGACTTCACACCCGTTTAAACTTTCTGGCGTTACTTGCAGTCTTTTAAATGTACATGTACTTATGTCGATCCCTTTTAATGAAGTTTGAGAGAAATCGGCATCATTTAAATCACTTTCATGAAAGGCCACTTTATTGAGTAAACAATCATAAAAATTGGCACCTTGTAGCTTGGTGTTATCGAATAGTACTTGTTTGAAACGTACTTCAGGGAAATTGCATAAGTTGGCAATACAATGTTCAAAAGATACATTGCCGAGGTTAGCTTCAGTAAAATTCAACCCCAATAGTTTACAGTTTTTAAAAGCCACTCGATGGATGATACCTTCACTTAAGTTTGAGTTCGATAAATCACAGTTCTCAAAAATGACATCCGTTAAATCAATTTTTTTAAAGGTACAATTAATAAATGTGACATTTTTAAAGATAACTTTAGAGACGATTAATCGTTCAACATCTTCATGCTCAATGACAGTATCAGCGATCATGCAATTTGTTAAATAAGGTTCTTCCTCATAAAAAATATCCTGAAAATTTGCCTTTTCAAGATTTGTCGGTATTGTAGGTGATGTAATTTTGAAATTGTATGCCATATCAGCCCATCCTTTACATGAGATCTTAAACATTAGTATAAGGGCAAAGCGACAATAAAGACACCGTCTATATAACGGTGTCCTTATCGTAGATTATTAAACTAGTTCATTAGAAACTCTGTTTTTCATTACAATCTTACTAAAAACAGAAGCTAGTACTTGTTGGAATAGCATGCCAAAAACGACAGGCATGGCTACTTTACCTGGAAAATATGTTGTGGCAACAATAACGCCAACAGCAATATTTCTCATCCCTCCCGTATAGACAAAGGTAGCCATTTGTGAATAGTCTTTTAACAGATAGCGACCAATGAGAAAGGCGAAGACATAGCCTGATACAGCAAGCATCAACACTAAAAGTATAACGAAAAATAGATGCACATTAATATCCTTTAAGTAGGGAGAAATGGCACTACTATTTATTAAAATGACTGCGAATAAACATAGCTTTGAAAAAGGAGCAAGCTTCTTGCCATATTTTTTAGGAATGTCTCCTTTTGAAAGTTCATTCACCACGATTCCTAAAATGGTAGGTAATACAATCATCCATAGTAAATTGAAGATCAGCGAGACTACATCCAATTCAATTTTTTCACCTGAAACGATATAGAGAATGAATGGCAGGATGAAAGGTGAAAGCAGCGTATCAATTAAAATAATAGACAAGCCTAATGGTATATTACCTTTGCAAATTGTAATCCAAATAACACTTGTGACGCCAGTTGGAAGGGCGACCGCTAAAACAAAGCCAACAGTCAGTAAATGGTCATCGAATAGAGTGGTGGATAAGAAATAAGCCCATAATGGCATGATTAGGTGAAGAAAAAGAATTGAAAGTAAAATGAGTACGGGATGCTTCATGAAAATTTTGACATCTTTGAATTTCATATTTAAGCTGCCAGAGAATGTCATGAACGCAAATAGCCAGGATACGAGGAATAATAATTGATGTCCAATGCTTTCTAGGAATACACCTAAAACTAAACTTAACGGTGTCAGGATTGCAATGTATTTTTGGAGAAATACATTTAGTTTTTCTAACATACAAAGACCTTCTTTTTTTATCTGATTTTATCACATTATTATAATATGAATCAGGACATAGTAGGAGTATTTACCGCAAAAAAGCAGAAGGTTTACTCCTACTTGTTGAAGGTCTAGATAAGACTCGCTAAGTATTTACATGTTTTTTATCCATTTCTTTAGTAAATGGAATCCATACAATGCCTACGATAAATAAAATATTACCTGTCCACCTTATCCATAAATAATAAGGATGGTCTTTTAACAAGTACAACGAGGTTAGGATAATAACCAACCCAATACCAATGAGCAATTTTAAAAAAATCGGAATTTTTGTCATTCTACTTCCTCCTTCCTTACTTTTCACGATAAAAATGTGTTTAGATAACTCTTTTTCCTAACCAATGAGCAGTAAAGACAATGGGGAAAAATAATAGGCCAAAAGGAAGGCTTATTAAAATTATATGCCACGTAATGATTCCGCTATTAAACAAAGATTTAAATAAAATAATACTATAGGGAATAATAATGATGGCTGATGTTATAGCTCCTGGGGTGATAGAGCGAAAGAATATCGATTGTCCAATATGGGTAAAAGCATGGATAAAGAAAACAAGTGTGACGGATGTGAAAAAATAGAAAGTAAGAGCTACCCCGTTTATGAAATATTGGTTAGCTAGAATGGTAGAGAGACTCACAAATAAAAAGATAAATAATACAGCAACAGCAAATTGAGCAGTGGTCATTGAAAATTGTTTCACCACTTTATCTGCTATTTTAGGGGGTAATCTTTCATACAGCTTATGACGATTATGATGTAACCATTTTTCTATCATAATAATTTCTTCAAAGTCATGGATAATAAATAAAATAGGAAACAACCAAATAAGTGTTTGGACATTCAACCAATCCATATGAATACTCTCTCCTTATCTCTATGCTGGAAGTGGCACTGAAAATACCATTTATATGTAATATGGGTTAATAATAACATACTGAAAACAGGAAAGTATAAAATATAAAATAGAGAGGTTGTTTGAATCTCAGAAATAAGGAATCGCAGGATGAAAATATGAGTGAAACAAACGAATAAACTAAACGAGGAACCCTTTACTTAGCAACTAGCAAAGAAGGGACGGTCGTTAATGATGTTCAAAGTACGCATGTTAAAATCGTGAAGAAGAAAGAGATAAAACGTCTAGTCACCAGGTGGAGGGGCAGATAGTCTTTGATAGCTAAGTTTACGGGTACATTAGGTAATAAGAAATGGGGTAAACAGACAAACAAGGATGCAGGTAAAATGATTTTTCGGTATAATAATTATGCATATCGAGTAGAAATAGGTTGGGCTCGTTTTTCCTTTTTAAGGTAGAGGCTATGGGAATTATTTCGGAAATTTATTGAATTGTTTGCTTTAATAAAAATACAAACACTTGCTATGTCCAATAAGAAGAGTAAGTAAATTAACGAACAACTTTCAAATTTGAATTTTTTGTTAATGATTAGCTCATTTTACCATTTTCCCGTTCATTCGTGATATTCTATATTAGAATAATAAATCAGGAGGCGGTAATATGTATTATAGCAATGGTAACTATGAAGCTTTCGCACGACCTAAAAAACCTGAAGGGGTAGATGAAAAATCTGCGTATCTTATTGGTTCAGGACTAGCCTCCCTTTCAGCGGCATGCTTTTTAATTCGTGATGGCCAAATGAAAGGGGAAAATATTCATATTCTAGAGGAATTGGATATTTCGGGAGGTAGTCTTGATGGTACTCTTAATCCGACAAGAGGATTTATTATTCGCGGTGGTCGAGAAATGGAGGATCATTTTGAATGCTTGTGGGATTTATTCCGTTCCATTCCGTCCTTAGAAGTAGAAAATGCTTCGGTTTTAGATGAATTTTATTGGTTAAATAAAGAAGATCCTAATTATTCGAAATGTCGATTAATAAAGGATAGAGGGCAAAGACTGCAAGATGATGGGAAGTTCACCTTATCGGATCAATCATCTGAAGAAATGATTAAATTATTCTTTACCCCTGAGGAAAAATTAGAGGATAAAAAAATCACTGACGTTTTTTCAGAGGATTTTTTTGAATCGAATTTTTGGCTTTATTGGTCCACGATGTTTGCGTTTGAAAAATGGCATTCTGCTATGGAAATGCGTCGTTATATTATGCGTTTCATCCATCATATTGGGGGATTACCAGATTTATCAGCATTGAAATTTACAAAGTATAATCAGTATGAATCTTTAGTACTGCCAATGATTAAATACTTAGAAAGCCATGATGTTGATTTCCAATATAATACGGTTGTCGAAAATGTCTTGGTTGATAAAGTGGGAGACAAAAAAGTAGCTCATACGCTCGTTTTAAGAAAAGATGGCGTGAAAAAGAATATTGAGCTGACAGAAAATGAATTAGTGTTTGTGACAAACGGCAGTATTACCGAGAGTACAACTTACGGTGATAATAATACACCGGCACCTAAAAGCACTGATTTAGGTGGCAGCTGGTCACTTTGGAAAAACATCGCTGCACAAGATAGTGAGTTTGGTCGTCCAGAAAAATTCTGCGACAATCTTCCAGAAGAAAGTTGGTTTGTGTCAGCAACACTTACGACATTGGATGATCGCGTAGCTCCATATATTGAAAAGATTAGTAAAAGAGATCCCTATGCTGGTAAGGTCGTAACAGGGGGGATTGTCACAGCGACAGATTCTAATTGGATGCTAAGCTATACACTGAACCGACAACCTCATTTTAAAAATCAACCAAAAGACCAATTAGTTGTTTGGATCTATGGTTTACTATCAAATAAGCCAGGTAATTTTATTAAAAAAAGCATTACGGAATGTACGGGAATAGAAATCGCACAAGAATGGCTTTACCATATGGGCGTACCGCTTGATGAAATTCCGGACCTAGCACAAAATTCTTGTAATACTATTCCATGTTATATGCCATATATCACCTCTTACTTTATGCCAAGAGCAATGGGAGATCGACCGTTCGTTGTGCCGAAAGGATCTGCTAACTTAGCCTTTATTGGTAACTTTAGTGAAACAGCAAGAGACACCGTCTTTACAACGGAATATTCAGTAAGAACAGCGATGGAAGCGGTCTATCAATTATTAAATATTGACCGAGGCGTGCCAGAGGTATTTGCATCTGCTTTTGATATTCGTACCTTATTAGCTTCTACAGCTCGTTTGCTGGATGGTAAAAAATTAACGGATATTGATGCCCCATTCATTTTAAAACAAATTGGTAAATTGGGTATTCATAAAACAAAAGATACGATTATTTATGATCTACTGAAAGAAAGTAAATTAATCTAGTGATTTTACAGAAAAATAAACAAAGCAGTTAATAAGGCTTTGTCTATTTTTTAATTTGCTTATAGCCAATCTTTGACATAGGCGAGCAATCCAATAAAGGCTCCTAATCCCATGCCAATAAAGACAGGGACTATGAGGTTTGCTTTCTTTTGTACTTTTTTCGTTTCTACCATGGATATCCCTTCTTTCTCATCGTATAACTAACATTCTAAGCGCATCGTATGGTTCATATCCTTGAACCCATGTTTTTCATATAAGGCTTTAGCACCTTTATTTTCAGTCAATACATTTAACTCCAAATAATCCAAGTGACGATAGGCTGCCCATTTTTTCGCTTCTTCTAATAAAGCAGATCCAATTCCTTGATTTTTGTATGATTTGCCAACTATCACATCAACAATAAAGGCATATTTGTGTTCAACCAAACAAGAATAGGGTGGGGTCGTTGTTTCTTTAATAAGCAAGAAGCCAACAACTTCCTTCTCTACTGTTGCGATTAATATATCAGAATCATCTTCAATGATCGTATATCTGATAAAGTTGGCATCCTGTTTTGCAGGTCTGATATATTTAGGTTGAAGAATAGACATTTCTAAAAAAAGCTCTTGGTATAAACGTTCAATTTGTGGAATTTCATCGAGAGTTGCCGTTTTTATTTCCATACTATCCCTCCGTCAGTTTTACTATCATAGTAAGTAATATTTTACATTAATGGTTGAATAATAGAAAGGGGAAGGCATATGAGATTATGGCATGTAGATTTACTAGGGTATTTACCTAAAGGCCAACTACTTTCGCAGTGGAGAGAACTTAATAGTATCTTTGCTAAAGAGGATCGGCATATTCTCATTAATTATATTTATGACTATCCGAAAGCTGACTTGTATTTGTATACAACAAAAGTGTTGGAGGAAATGAATAAACGTGGTTTTCAAATTAGAACCTATGAAAAAATGAATAACTACTTTGATGGATTAGGACCAGTAAAAGACAGGAAGCCTTTTTTGCATCATCATAATCAGGAATATCTAGAAATTTGTTTCTATAATTTAAAGGAGAAATTTATTCGTGGGCAGAAGGATTATGAAGAGGCATTGTATGAGCAATTATGTACGTATATTAAGGACGTGCTATAAATAGGAGGGGTATAGATGGTAAAAGCGATTATTTTTGATGTAGACGGGACGATTTTAGATACTGAGCAGGCGATTTTACAATCATTGCAAAGAACCTTACTGGAAGAGACAGATCAACAGTATTCGTTGGAGGATTTACGCTTTGCATTGGGGATACCTGGGAAAGATACGTTGATGAGGCTCAACATTGATAACATAGATGAAGTTCATCGGAAGTGGTCTGCAGCTGTTCTAGATTTTTCACATGAAGTGACTGTTTTCGAAAATCTAGAGGAAGTTATTCAACAATTAGCAGCAAAATCGCCTCTATTGGGCATCGTGACCTCTAAAACAGCTCAGGAGGTAACCGATGAATTTGATCCGTTTGGCTTAAGTCATTATTTCAAACACATTGTTAGTGCCAGTGATACGGAGAAGCATAAACCTCACCCTGAGCCTCTATTAAAATGTTTGGACGCATTACAGGTAGCTCCAGAGGATGCCATCTATATTGGTGATTCTATCTATGATTTCCAATGTGCAAAGCAGGCAGGAGCTAAATTCGCCCTTGCCCTCTGGGGTGCCAAAACGACAAATGGATTTGAAGAGGCTGATTACGTATTATATGAAGCTCAGGATATTTTGAGCTTATAATAGGGGAGGAAGAAAGAATAAAAGATGGTGTCCATTGAAAGCACACCATCTTTTCATGATTGTGTCATTACATTGTAGGTGGTATGTAGATATTTAAGAATGTTAATACAGTCAAATTCCCTATATCGACGATACAGTGGGATAAGATAATAGAACGTAAACTTTTTGTCTTTAAATACGTAATGGCCCACACGATACCTGTTACTGATAGATAGATATACAAATGATAGGATTGACTAGCATAAGAAAAGACTCCCCACATCAATGGATGACTTATGACAAAAAGGATAGTTGTATATAAAATAGCGAACCATGCTGGAAATTTTGTTAATAAACTATCAAATAAAACGCCTCGCCAGTAGTATTCTTCAAGCCAAGGATTGATGATGGCGAATAAAAGCCAATAGAGTATTAACCAAACAGAGTGAAACAAATGGTAGTTCATAATTAAGATTGTTAATGGAAAAAGGCCAATCAGCGTTGTGAAGGTTATCCAAAAAGGAGCCTTTTTTGACTTTTGAAACCAATCTCCTAGTTTTCTGTTACCTTTAAAATAGTAAATGCAAAATCCTAACAAGCTCCAATAAACAAGCGCTAGTGGAATCCAAGCCCAGCCCTCAATAAATTGATAAAAAAATGTAGCAGTCAAGAACCCTAGTATTATAATGAAAAATGGTGATATGAATAATAACCAAAATTTCGTATCTTGACTAAATTGTTTCATACAAAACCTCTCTTCCAAAAGATTATTTAAAAATTTTCATAATTATTTCAGCTTCTGGAACTGGACATTGTGTCCATTGTAGTTTATTAATCGCAAAACCTTGAATAAATGAATAGTAGCTAATTGCCAATTTAAGTGGATCTTCTTGAACAATTTCATTGCATTGTTGCCCCTCAGAAATTAAAGGGATGAGACCGTGAACAGGGGACTTGAATTCCTCCGAGGATAAAAATCTTTTTACTTCTTCGGGTACAGCATCAGACGTACTTGCTTGAATCATTATTAAGAATAATAAAATTTGTTGTCCCTCTGATAAACTATATAAAATCTGCTCCGTCATCCATTTCAGTTTTTCGAGTGCAGTTCCTTCTTGTAAATGCGCTTTTTCAATAATTTGCCCAGAGCTTTCAGCAGCTCTTTTAACTAAAAGTGTAAAGATTTCTTCTTTTGATTGAAAATAATGGTACACTAGTCCATGACTTAAATTCGCCTCTTTAGCTATATCACTAATCTTAGTTGCGACCATTCCTCTTCTTGAAAAGACGTTTAATGCAGCCTGTAGTATTTCTTCCCGTCTCAGCTCCCGTAATTCTATATTTTGAGCTTCAGTTCTTGGCATTATGACAGCTCCTTTTGATTGATTAACCAGTCAATATAAAAATAAAATAAAATGGAACTATTGTCAAATGTACTGTTTGTTGGAAATGTTCTGGTGGGGGAAATATAACTAGGGCAATGATCATCCAGGTTTTTAAGAGTTTGAACAAATGAAGATAAGAAAAAAGGTGTGTCACCTAAGTGCAACACCTTAAAATGTTAATCCCAAATCGTTGTTATAGGAACTTTTGCAGTACGTAAATAATCTAGTAATTGCCCAGTATGGACTGACTCATGATAGGCAATTCTAAGCAACATATCACCCAAATCTCTTATGTATCCAACGTCTGAGCGATCAATTTGTATGTTTGATAAATCTTCATTCGAAAAAGCTTGAACCGTGTTAATAAATTCATTTCTAAAAGGCTCTGCAAATAATAATTCTGCTTCTACAGTAGTGTAGGGCTGTTTTTCAAAGGGTGAATCAAATTCGCCTATACTGCCTTTATTAAGGATTGCTAGGTGGTAATAATGTTCACTTTCTAGAACATGTCTAACCATCTCGATGCACGACATGGCTTCATCATCTGGCCTCCAATGTAATTTTTCTTGGGGGATAGACCTCCAAAGCTTTATACTACGTCTTCGTACTTCATTGAAATTTAATATGATCAGATCTATGGCGTTCATCATTCATCAACCTCCATTCGCTAGTAGTAATTAAAGTATATAAGAATTTATGTTCGATTGGAAGTTTTCTCTAATTACTGCGGAAACGTTTATCCAAATGTTTATTTAAAAAAAGGATAAACCTTTCTTGAGCCTGCTTTTTCTTCAGCATTCTATTCACACGAACATTGCTTTGAAGGTAGTTTCTCACATGATAATTCGCAAAAAATAAGCTGCGATACTGATCTTGATGGTATATATTGTGAAACCATTCATACTGTTGCAGCCTTTCTATATTTCGATCGATTTTTCTTGTATGTAAAGCGGACTGACCACTAAAGGCACCTGATAAAAAATCAAATAAATTTTCTAGCATAGATTTACTCCTGTAATTTCGAATACAACCTATAGTAATAGCTAGGGATGACATATTCAATAGGGGCACTCGCAAAAGTGCCCCTTAGTAACAAATCGGGAGGTATCATGTTAAACGTATTTCGCTTAACACTACTATTTATATGATAAGATTACTCGGTTTTGTAGACCATCGTCTTTAAAAAGCTAAAATTCCTCCTTGTTTCGAAAAATTTCTAGAAATGAAAAGGACATGTTTTGTTGAAGAATGATCAAAACATGCCCTTACATGTGAAATGGTAAGGCTATATAATATTAATTTACTTTTTAATAAACTTTGCTTTGGAACCCTTCCATAATGCGTGCCAGTGGTACCCACCCAATGAACTTTGGTTTATCCCAACCTGGTGCGGTCGATAACTTTTCTACTTCAAGGAAATGATCAATCCTTACCTTATCCCAAGCATGAATGATCTCGCCATTGCCAACAGATAATCCTACATGACCCCAATTTTTTCGCTCATCTTTAATTACACCAAAGCAATCGTAAAAAACAAAGGTTCCTTTCGGAGGTATTCCTGTTTGCATACTTGCTTCATATAAAACTGCAGATTCTTTTGCCGTATCTCCACCAAAAATTTCAATGTTATTACTTCTTTCTAAAGCATCCTCTACAAAAGCTAAACAAATGAAACAATATTCTTCAGAGTTCAAATGACTTTTAGCCCAATCAATTGCATTATTAATATACTCTTCATAATTTTTCTCCATTTAATTACTCCTTTAACATGTCGTTAAGGTACTATATTCAACAAAAATGGCTTTATAACCTTCCAAATATTACAAAATATTTTGTGGTATACCTAGAAAGGGCAATGACGAATAAATAAATTACAGGAATATTACCAAAAATGAAACTCCTGGATTTTTATCCTCGTATATACTAAAAAATACTTTTTCTGGAGGTACATATGTTTAAATTAAGAGGCTCCTTCCTGCTAAGTCTATTGTTATTAACCGCTTGTACAGAGGAAACGATTTCTAAGGAACCAATTCAAGAAGAGAAAGATGATAATATTGTAGTGACAAACGATGGAAAAATAACCTTTGAGATTAAGAATAAGGTTGGTGTTCCACAGGAAAAAGTAGAGGCTATAAAGGATGAAATTGTGACGGCATATGACCATATAAAGGATTCCATTCATACTTCCTACACGCCATCCGAGCACATAAGCGTATGGCTTAAGGAAGACGGTCAATCATGGGGTTTAGCATCGAAAATCGAATTAGCTGGTGTGAAAGAAGATCTATACCCACTTGTCCATGAAATGACCCATTCTTTACTTGGCTATGGCAACAATTTTGACACAGATAACGGCTATTTTACGCAAGAGGGTTTTGCAAGTTATATGGAGTATCAATATGGAAAAAATAAATTATATTTTGATAAATACATGAAGCAATATATGGAGTCAGATAAGTTAATACCCATTAGTAGGTTAATTGATCCAAATCAAGATGATGTTTATTTTCGCCCTAAACTTTCAAATGTAAAAGAGAATCAAGTCCTTATGGAGGTGAGCTATACGCATGCGGCTTCATTTGTTATCTATTTAATTGATACATACGGACTCGAAAAGTTTGAACAGATCTACGACAAGAAAGAACTAGCAAAAAAATTAGAGGAAGTTTACGGAAAGAATAGTAGTGAGTTAGAAAAGGACTGGTTAGCATTTATTCAAAATCAACAAGGATTCACATATGAGGAAAAATTAAAATGGGGATTTTATGATATGAATACAATTCTTCTTCAAATAGATCCAACATATTTTGCGAAGGACTAATATTGTTCTATAGCATTCAAGTAAACCCAAGTGCTCTTTATTTTGAGGACCTGGGTTTACTTTTGTATGAATTCGGATGAAATTGTTATGTACGTAATGAACGCCAAACACGGCTAATCCTCCATTCAATTATCGCATGCATGTTTGAATAGGAAAAGGGTCACTAGGCTGGTAAAGTGACCCTTATGAATTGGCTAGCATAACCTAACACGACTATTGATCGTGTAAAAGGGGATTTTAGGTGCTATTAGGGATGAATTAATACATGAAAGAAGCGCCGACAATAATTAAAAGAATGAATAATACTACGATTAAAACGAATGTTGAGCCGTAATATCCGCCGCCAGAGTCGCCGCCATAATAGCAGCTGTTGTTATTGTAGTTACCTACATTTCCACCGTATCCCATTGAAAATCCCTCCTTTCTACAACCTATCATATGTAAGGTTGCTGAAAGGAGAAATGTTATTAGACCCGATGCTTATTAAAAAATTTTAGTGATGAAGCAATTTTAGAAATAAATTGATGTGATTTATTTTACTTAATTTTTTATTTTTTACATAATTAGAGTGGTGTGTCGTTAAAGAATGAAAAAGAAAGCGGGAGGAAAATGCTGCGTGACAAGCTAAAACAAAGAATAAGTAATGAACCAACAGAATGTATTTCTTATTTAAAAGAATTGGTGAAGTCAAACCGAGTTTATGATGGGGAAGCATTGGAAATCTTCATATACGTTATTAAAAATGGGCCAGAACAATTAACAAACATCCAATGGGATATTCTTTTAGATAAGGGCTTACTACCTGATTTTTATGTAGAATGCGATCGCTGTGAAGACGCGATCCAGTGGTCAGATATGTATCAGGCGATTTTTATTAAGAAAGATCACTGTTGTCCTTTTTGCAGTTATTTAGTCCATAAAAAGGATGTGAGGTTATTAGACTAAGAGGGGAGATCCACTAATGAAAGGATTATTGGCAATAGGTGAAGGAATATTCTTTTTTTATGTGCTGATTTGTCTATTAGTGTTAAACATGATCCATTTTGGCAATATTTTATTTGTCGATATGCCATACGAAGAACCAATGACTGTAACTTCATCTTCATCTTCACCTACAGCTTTCCTGTTCTTGTTTGGACTAGGTGGTGTTTGTTTCTTGTACATAAGGTATTTCTTGGGACGAAGCGGATATAGACGATTGAAGATTGTCTTGTGGGGGTCACTATTCGCTTTTAATACTTTTGGAAGTGGCTTTAGCCTCTTAATGAGCTATGGATTAATGCTCAATCACCGTGAAGCGATCTACCTCATATTGGCAACAGTAATGAGTTTGGTGCTCACTATACAGGCTATTATGAAATATTATGAATGGAAGTAAAAGAACAATTATAGGTTTAAGGAGCCTTACGAAGCAAAAAGCAATTTTTTATTTAATATGCCTAAGTCCTTCTACAATCCAATAGGAGAAATATGTTAAAATAAACAAAACACAAGTTTGGAGGGATGAGGTTGGTAGAAAAAAAGCGAAGGGTTTGTGAAAAGGGACATACGTTTTTTAAAAGCACGGATTGTCCAAGCTGCCCTACCTGTGATAAAGAAAATAAACCAAGTAGCGGCTTCCTTTCAAAACTTAGTTCACCTGCAAGAAATGCTTTAGTTCACGAAGGCATTGACACGTTACAAAAACTATCGCTCTATACAGAAAAAGAAATACTAAACATCCATGGTATTGGACCAGCCTCATTACCGATATTAAGATCTTCATTAGAGGAAGAAGGACTATCATTTAAATAAGTTAGGGGAGACAACGATGACCAATAAGGAATTGACACATGAACAACAAGAGGAACTCATCAAAACATTAAAAGCTCGTTTTGAGAAAAATATTGAACGCCATGAAGGCATTGATTGGGCAAGTGTACAAGCTAAACTTGACGCAAATCCAGAAAAATTGTGGTCACTTCATGAAATGGAAGCGACTGGTGGTGAACCAGATGTTGTTAGCTATGATGCAAAGACAGACGAATATATTTTCTATGATTGTTCAGCAGAAAGTCCTAAAGGTCGAAGAAGTGTATGCTACGACAGAGAAGCATGGGAAGCGAGAAAAAATCACAAACCAGAAAATACTGCAATGGACATGGCGAAGGACATGGGCATTGAACTGTTAACGGAAGAGCAATATCGCGAGTTACAACAGCTTGGGAAATTCGATTTGAAAACATCAAGCTGGGTACAAACACCAGAAAACATCAGAAAACTCGGTGGTGCCATTTTCTGTGACCGCCGCTATGACACGATTTTCATGTATCATAATGGAGCAGAATCCTACTATGCCGCAAGAGGTTTCCGTGGCTCCTTAAGAGTTTGACGTTCATAGTAAGGTAGGGAAACCTAATTTGTGAGGGTTTCCCTTTTGTTATTAAGTAACAAATTCTATAATTGAACCCTATTATTTTTAGATTGGATGATATAGTTGTTATTTGATTCACACTTGTAGTGTCCTATATAAAATTCGTTCAAGTTTAGTAAATCCTCGAAGTCTTTTGGAATAAGACAGTTCCAGTTTATATTGGGTATTTTCAGTGGAAAATTATCCTCATTAGGATTAGGCGTATGAATATAAATTGAATCCAAGCCAGCATCTTCATCAACTAACTCAATCCATGATTGATATGGTTTCTCAAGTGTTCCGAGCTTATCTAACAAACTTTGATATAAGGCAATTTGTGCTTTAATATGTTCTCTTCGAACCTTCACACTTTGATTCCCAAGCCCAAATAAATCAAGATGGATGTGCCACAAATCAAACCATCCTTCTTTGCCAAAGTCTATATCATATTGCTCTGCTGATGTTTCTCGCCATAAGTGACGGAAATAACGCTTTTTCCCTCGAAACTTTTTCAATATCATTTGCCTCCATCTTTAAAAGTTCTTTACGAATGCCCTGTGCTTACTTTTTAAAAAAGCTGATCTCCAAATTGAAAATCGGCATTTGCTAACAGTTCACCACTTACTAATATCAACTATTCGGAATTTTCTCTTTATACTTTAAAGACAGAAGGTGTAGAGAATAGTTTGCAATTACTTCGGTATTAATTAACTCATTCAAGATGGTTTCAATTGCATGAATATGTTCATTAATAAGATTGATTTCTTTTATATACGTTGAATCAATCGCTACTTCTTTTAACGTCTTGAACACCACTTTTTGCTCATCAAATACATAAACCAATTCGAATTTGGAGTTGAGTATTAAGGTGGTTATTTCAGGGAAAATGACTCGATCTTTTAAAATAGTAATAATACACTCTACTGATTTAACTCCTTCAATTAGTTGTAATGCTGAAAAAATCTCACATAATTGCTCTTCAAAATCGATGTTCATCAAAATCCCCCATTAATCAAAAATCCTTTTGATAATATCATTTTTTCAGAAAAATTTTAATCGTTAATATTTTCCTTTAACTATTGTGGGAGTACGAGTAGAATAACGTTTTGAGAATCGTTCTTAATTATTTAAATAAAATAAAACCTGTCAGAAAATATAGTAACAAACTAAAGGTAATTTAAATTATTTCCGTTTATGTTTTTTGTGTATGATTAAGAAAAGAGGGGGTGGAAAGTTATGCTAAAAATATTACAAATTGTTTTTTCCATCATCGGCATTTCTCTCGCAGCTTACGGACTCATCGCACGAGATTTCCAGCTGAATTTTCTAATGTTCTTTTTCCTAGGCTTATACATGTTAACTTCAGGTATACAAGAATTCCAGAGAGGGAAAAAGGTTTATGGATGCTTCCTCACCGGGGTGTTTTTATTTTCAATGTATGCGTCTATTCAAAGCTTTTTATGGATGTAGTTACTATTTGAGTCCGATGGAAAGGGGCAGGTTGAGTGATTGAAATAATTTATGATTTAAGTGTACTTGAAGGTTCGTGTTATATAGAGATTTTACCTGATATATACAAAGGCGAATGCTGGAATAGTTCTTCTATTTTCTTTACCGAAGACAACTTTGGCTACATATTGCCTGCAATTGAGAAGTGCTACAAGAAGTTTGATTACTTTGCTTTCAATGAAATAGAGATTGAGATTTGGGGCCAAATTAATAAGGAACTGGATAAAATGAAACAGGTCCTACAAAGTAATCCCACCCCTCAATCATTAAAAGATACAATCGGCTTTCTATATGTCTATTCTGAGAAAGAGTTTAGAGATAACTATGATATCAATATCAAACAACTTATCTCGATGATGACAGAATTTCAAACGTGGATTGAGCAAAAAAGTTCAACAACGAAGTTCATTTCTGTATTAGGGATATGATAGATTTCAAGTGCTTTTTAGCCAAAAAGCATGTTTTTGTACTTTCACACAAAACCTTGCTATAATAAGCTTTGCGAATACATAGGAAAGAGGGTAAAAGCATGAACGCTTATGATGAATATATGAAGCAGGTAGTAAAGCCGATGCGTGAGGAGCTTGTGGAGGCTGGATTTAAGGAGCTAACGACTGCTGATGCGGTGAATGAATTTATGGCAGAGACGAAGGGGACTTCGTTAGTGGTGATTAACTCAGTATGCGGTTGTGCAGCAGGACTTGCTCGTCCGGCAGCGCGTGAGGCGATTGCAGCGGTGAAGCCAGACAATTTAGTGACGGTGTTTGCAGGGCAAGACCCAGAAGCAACTGCGGCAATGCGTGCTTATTTTGAAGATGTGCCACCAAGCTCACCTTCTATGGCGATTTTAAAGGATGGGCAATTGGCTTACTTTATTCCACGTGAACAAATTGAAGGCTTCCCTGTGGAGCAAATTGTTTCTCATTTAACTGGCGTGTTAGAGCAAACATGCGAGAACTAAATACGATAGTGACGACAGCGGGCAGACCAGACGAGGTATCGATGGCGCTCGCTGCTTTTGCATGTCAAGAATTAGGCGCTACATTTGAGCCAAGAAAGAAGCGATCTATTCACAAGATGTCACAGGCATTGCAGGCCCATGTGATGGTGGCGGGGAAAAATCGTTATGACTATTATGCCTATGGGGCACAGGAGCCATTTTTCTTTCATCCCAATTCTGCGGCCTTTCGTTTAAAGCGCGTTGCACGTGGTGAGACAGAGCCTTTTTTGGAAGCGGCACAGCTCCAACAGGGTGATTCGGTGTTGGATTGTACGCTAGGGCTAGCGGCGGATGCCATGCTAGCAGCTTATACAGTGGGGGAAGCAGGTCGTGTAGTGGGACTAGAGGCGAATCCAAATGTAGCGTTTATTGTTAGACAAGGGATGCAAGCCTATGATACGGCTGAGTTACCATTAACTGCCTGCATGCGACAAATTGAGGTCATTCAGTCAGAGGCTATTCATTATTTAAAAACCTTACCAGACAATGCGTTTGACGTAGTCTATATGGACCCGATGTTTGAAGAGGTTATTGAAGAGGCTAATAATTTCCAAGCACTACGGCAAGCAGGAGAACATGTCACATTAACAGATGAATGGGTCCATGAAGCCAAGCGTGTGGCGAAAAAGCGTGTCGTGTTAAAGGCGCATTTTCGTTCGGAATGGTTTGCGATCTATGGTTTTCAGCAATATGAACGGATCACCGCTAAATTTCATTATGGTGTTTTAAACGTATAGAGGCTTGTTCTTGAGACAGGCCTCTATTTATTATATCGTTAGAGAAAAGAGGCTGGAATAATATGGCTAAAAATGAAATAAGAACCCCATTTGAATTAGATTTGCTGGCAAAAGCACAGGCTTTGAAAGGCACGAAACCTCCAAGTCCCTGGATACATGAAACCATCGTCCTAGCGAATGGTGTCCTGGCTTGTGGGTGGGATCCTGATGAAAACATCGTACTCATTAGTGGATCAGGCTATAGTGTCACAGAGCCTATAACAGGTCGTCGCCTTACTAGAGAACGTGATGCAGATCGTACAGACGACAGCATAAGTGATGACCGTTTAACGTTTCAGCTGCCAATATCTAAGCAACCGATTCCTATTTTTGGCTTTGAAGCAGGAGATGGGATCCATATGACAACAGATGGCTGGCATGTGGAGGTCATTTATCCTTGGTGGCCCCGTGCTACGGTAGTGCTTGATCATCTTTATACGACACATTATGAATATTTAAAAAATGCAACGGCTATTGATGTACAGCGATTAGATGGTGTAATTAAATGTGGCTTCTCTCCATCCGGCAAACATTTACTAATCATGGGCTCAGGCGGTGCCTTGATTTATTCAAGAAAGGAATGAGACCATGAATTATGAAAACGAAGGCTATGTATCCATTTGGGCAGGTAATTTTACTAATGAAGAACAGCTAGCTACCTATCTTAATACAGTTTATCAAGGTGAAGAGGAAACGGACGAAGCATTTTCACAAAAGCTTAAGCAGCTTTTTTTAGCAAAAAATGAGCACCGTCCCTGTGAAGAGGCTTTTAAGGCGCTATATGATGAGTTCTATAATCAATTTGAATATGATTTTGGTTTAACATTCGATGAGGATTTCTGTGAGGCATTATTTGATGAGGTTTCTTCTAATCAACTAGGGCAACTTATACGTGATGAATTCTCCTATGCTCAGCAGTTTAAACATCAATTAATAGAAAAAATAGGGAAGGAGTTACCCAAAACCTATAATACAGTGGTTTTATTATATGATGTGAAGTATGAAGGACAGATTCAACATATGCATCATGAAGCATTTCACTTGGATTTTATTGGTTCTATCAAAATGCGGGAAATTTAATATTACCATTAAAAGTTTTTCGTCAATTACGTATTTACTTTTATGAAATTAGATGTTATAATAATACACATGCTATTTTAGGTGGCATATTTCCGTAATCTGGCATTCTGCTTTTTGTTTTTGTAGATACTTATTCACACTGGCGCATGCTTTGGGGCTGCAAGGACGCAAAAGATGGTAGGGTTTGCGTTGCTTAAGTTAGAAAGCTCACAGTGGAATTTTACCGCGGTAATGAAACGAATACTGTTTCAAGATAATATTCCCCAGATGATTGGGTTGAGACTTTTACAATTTACGAAAATGTTACCTATAAATACTAAAGGGGTGGTTTCGCACAAGCGAGGCTGCCCCTTGTCTAATTGTATAGCCTGTCGTGCTTTTTAACGACAGGCTATTTTTTTATACATACTATATTGGTATACATTACCGTTTACTCCATTCAGAAAATAAGTAATAATAAAAGTATGAATTTTAGTAAAAATCTAAATTCCGAATAAGAAATCTGAAAAATCAAAAAGGTGAGGGATGTCTATGGAAAATATCAATACTCTTTCAACAAATGTAGCAGCTCAATTAATAAATTTAGCTGAATCACGGCAAGAAAATTTGCAGAAGCTCGTTTCACTTTATTGTCAAGAACGGCTACTATATCGCCTAGCTGGATCATCCTATGACGATCAATTTTATCTAGATGGAGATACATTATTATTTGCATTAACAGATGGGCTGGTAAAGCATTCAAACGTACTTACACTAACAGCTAGAAAAAGCATCCATCAGCATGACATTGTCAATCAGGCATTGAAGGAAATTTGTTTGATGACAGTTGAGGATGGGATTGAATGGTTTGCAGAAAAGATAGAGTCTATATTAACGGATAATAGTATTCATATAACAATACCAGTAGCATTGGCTCAGATGACCACATACATAGAAGTAAAAATTACCTTTAATGAAAGCGCGCGAGTGATGCCGAAAACAATTATTTTCCCAAGCTTGCTAGATTGTAAGGCTGCGGTACTTTATACATATCCAACGGAGTTTGTGCTTGCACAAAAATTTATAGAAATATATCAATATCCAGCGTTAGAGAAGACTGCAAAGGCCATAGAAGATGTACTTTCACTGATCCAAACGCAAAACATTGAAGGGCGTGCTTTACAGGAATATATTGAGGAATTATTTGATCGACATCACTTTACCATCGAATTAAATCCTACGCTTGAAATATCAGGCGTACTGAAACACTTTTTTAATCCTGTTTATGAAGTCATTTTAGATGAGAATGAATTTTTTAAAGAGTGGCAGTTTGACAATCAGGCTTGGCAATAACGATAGACAACCCCGCGAACCTCATATTGTTCGCGGGGTTTTACATATTTTTGTCTCTTTTTTTATTTAAATGATCCGTTGCACGAATAAATGAAGTTGAATCGTATTATGACATGAAGGAGGTTAGGTGAAATATGATAACGTTTGCTGGCTTGTGTGTTCAAGAAATTGTTCAAACCTATAGTGACATGCTTATACGAATTGCTGTGCAACAGACAAAAAGTATGTCTGAGGCGGAGGATATTGTACAAGAGGTTTATATGACACTGATGAAACAGAAAAAGCCTTTCGCTAATGAATCGCATTTAAAGGCTTGGCTTATAAAAGTGACATTCAATAAATGCAAGGATTATTTTAAATCTTCTCGTGTGAAGAAAACGGTTCCAATTACCGAAGACATGTCCTTTATCGCAAAAGAGGAGCAAATCGTTCTTGCTGAAATTTTTGAGCTTCATCCTAAAGAGAGAGCCATTGTTTATTTACATTATTATGAAGGCTACACAACTGCAGAAATTGCCAATTTATTAGAGATAAATGTCAACACAGTAGGCTCCAAGCTACGAAGGGCACGAATGAAGCTGAAAACGATATTAGAAGAGGGGAGTAAAGTATGATGAATGCTTATAAGAATGTGATGAAGCAGATTCATGCTTCGGAGGAATTTAAGGATAAGATGCAGAAAGAGATGTTGGCATATGAAAAGAAAGAAAAGAGGGCCTTTATGAAAAAAGTAAGAATAAGTGTGGCAAGTTTAGTTGCCTGTGCAGTGATTGCAGTAGTTGCTATGGTTCATACAAACAATGATACAACAATTGATTTAACGGAAAGAATTGTAGCGGATCATTCTGCACCTGCAGCAAAAGCATTAGTAAATATCGAAGGAATCATTACAGCAGTTGGAGAGGATGGGCTGAGCTTTACACTAGATAATGGAATGGAAGTCGTCGTGACAGATGAAACTAGAATTGGAATCGATGGTCCAACAGCACCACCTAAGGAAGAACAATTATTTGAGCCTACCTTTAGAGTAGGTAATTTAATAAGTGGCTTTACAGAAAATACTTCCTCACAACCAGTTCAGGCAGCTGTCATTTATACAAATTGGAATTTTGAACAACCGATACGATGAAGAATCCCTTTAGAGGGATTCTTTTTATTATGTATAGGGATAGGCTATACCATGAGTACCTTACCAATAAATCCTTTATATACTAAAAATATGAATTAATATAAAGAAAATATTATGTTTATACAAAAAAGTATTGTCTAATGAGAATGATGTCTTTATAATTTACCTAATAGTCTTATATTTCCGAATTGCGAAAAATAATACGCATTATGGAAAAATAGAATAGGGGGATGGGCTATGAAAAGAAAGTTAATGGTGGTACTCACAATTGTGGCAGCCTTCACACTCGTTTTAGCGGGCTGTGGTGCAAAAGAAAATTCATCGTCAGGAGATGGAGAAGGTAAAAAAGTGTATAAGGTAGGAACAGAAGCTACATTTGCTCCTATTGTCTCACTCGACGATAAAGGAAATATTGTAGGAATTGATGTGGATGTTCTACAAGCTATCGCGGATGAAATGGATTTTGACGTGAAGTGGGAAAGTATTGGTTGGGAGCCAGTATTCCAAACAATTAAAAATGGTGAGACGGATATCGGTGGTGCAGGAATTACCATTACGGACGAGCGTAAAGAAACATTTGATTTTACAGAGCCGTATTATGAATCTCAATTATTAATCGTCGTGAAAGAAGATTCAAAAATTAAATCGTTGGATGAATTAAAAGATAAAAAGATTTCCGTCCAAATTAATGCTACTGGTCATATGGCTGCTAAAAAATTACAGGGTGAATCAAGTCCAAATATTTTTGCATTTGAAAATCAACCAATCGCTATACAGGAGATGCTGAATGGCAACGTAGATGCAGCAATTGGTGATAATTCAGTCGTTTACGAATATATCAAAGCACATCCAAATGACAAGCTAAAAGTAATTAAAGATGATTCCTTTGAAAAAGAATATTATGGCTTTATGGTTCAAAAGGGGAATAAAGAGCTTTTAGATAAATTAAACGAAGGCCTTAAAAAGATTAAAGAAAACGGGAAGCTGAAGGAAATTACGGGTTCAGATTTTTAATAGTAAAGGCTAGCATAAACAAACCGTAGAAGCTCACGATAGGTGATTGTCTACGGTTTATTTTGATATAAAACCAAAAAAAGATTGGAGCCACTGTATTAGCTCCAATCATTCTTACTCAAACATTCCTGTACACATGCCGCTTTTCACCATAGTATGAACTTAAAAATAATAGCAAAGCCTTGAACGCGTCATGTTACATTTGAATGATGCAAATTGACTAAATTAGTCCGTAAAGCATAAAGATGATAAATAACCTAACATTAATAAAAGTCCAATACCCATTACGATGTCCATGCTTTGTACCTCCTTTAAAAAAACGACACATTATTCATAAATATTGTACAATGAATTATAGAAATATGAAACCTTTTAATGGCCAGAACGTATATAATAATAGGAGAATTACCAATTTGTACATAAAGCGTAGGTGATAAAATGAAAACGTGGGTTAAAAAAAGTATAGTCATCATGGTTGCGTTTTTAACATTTGGTTTAATCACGCCTACCCATGAGATTTGGGATGCACTCGATCAAAATCCTTCGAACCGTGCATCCATTGGCCCTGCTGCTGGGACAAGCACAGCACTAGCTGCTGAACGTGAGGATAGCAGTGACGAGCAGCTACAGATACAAGAGGAAGAGATTGACTATAATGCCTTACTCATGGATGCAGCTAGAGAGCAATCGTACATAAAGTTTGGCACAAAAATTGGTCCAAAAATTAGTCATGAATTCGACAACATCATCTTCCCAAAAATGGAGGAAGCCATTGCGATGACAGTTGCTACTTTGGACGAGCAATCCCTAGCTTCATTAACTATCTCTGAAAAGCCAAGTGGTCATTATGGTGAGAAAATTTTCAATGTTATCAATAATGAAACTGGAACAGATCTAATTCGCTTCCATGTGCGTACAGAAAAAAGGCCACAGGAAGGGTACTATTACAACTTCCATTACCACAGTGCAGAGGACAACTTCATGGCACACTACAACCTGGGCGATATCTATTGGGAAAAAAACACACCACCTAAGTGGTTGTCATAAAAGACTTGAAACACTCGTTTACATGGCGAGTGTTTTTTTTGTGCGAAAACGCTTATAGCAGGTTTTATTCGAAGCACCGAGGGCAGAGGTGACGATTAAATAGTAAGGAAAGTAGAGAGTAGATTCATGTTATTCACTGGTGAGGTTCATGAAATCGTTAAATTTGATATTACACAACACCAAAAGAAACGTTTATTACGCTTTGGAATCAAGGTTTAATACAAGTAAGGTAAGCTGGCTTTGATTGTGCTGGATCTTGAATGGCTGAACAAATAAAGCCAAGAGCTGGAGGAGTATTAGGTAGAGGAAAGTGGTTAGTTGAAAAGATATTGTTCAGAAAGGATGAATGAAATGGACTGGACTGTGAACAAAGGAAATTGTATTAGCCAATGCTATTGGAAAGAAATTAGATACAGGTGGTTATGCAGTAGACTTTCTCGTTAGTTGAACTTTAAGTAAAGATAGGGGAAGGTAAATCCTTCTCCCTAATCTAAGAAACATCTTCTCTGGACGGATATCAAAGTTTATACAATAAATAAGAATTTTATGTAGCGAATCTTATTATACTCTGTCACCCAGAAGCAGTGGACATCTATTTCAATATTCCTTTCCAGAATACTTTCCAAGTAGATGTTAGTCTTCTTTCATATTCTTCAAATGAATAATTCATGAGATAGAACAACATTCCATCTAGGAGACAAATAAAAGATGTTGCAATGTTTTCTTTTTCGATAAACTGATGATCGTCTGATTTAACATCTAAAATCATATAAAGTAATTTTCTAATTTTATTTTCAACCATACTGTTTTTTTGAGTGATAATTTCTTTAAATCTTTCTGGTGGGAAAACCCCATACCGTTTAAGAAAAACCCCTCTGTCATTCATATAGTAGTATTCATTTAATTCTCCTAACAACTTATATAACTGATCTTTAATGGAAAGTGAACCTATAGTAGATGCTTGATCATCAATAAATTTTACATAGTCATCAATCACAAATTCTACTATTTTTTCAAAGAGTTCATCTTTACTTGAAAAATAAGCATAAATGGAAGGTGTCTTAATGTTGACTTTAGATGCGATATCTTTAAGGGAAGTTTCCTCATAACCTTTTGAGGAAAATAATCTTAATCCATGTTCTAGAATGTTTTGTTTCGTTTCTTCTCCTTTTTTCATTTCCTCACCTCATTTAGAAGTATATACAAATTAGGACACAAGCTTAAGGCCTACGATACTAATTATAATACCACCAACCAACATTAATTTTTTTATACTTTTCGGCTCATTAAAGATTAACATACCAAGTAACACACTACCGGCTGCCCCAATACCTGTCCACAGCCCATAGCCAATACTAATAGGAATTTCTTTTAATGATAGTGAAAGAAAGAAAAAGCTCAATCCCATGCACATGATCAACAATATTGTCGGTTTAAGTTTTGTAAATCCTTCAGTTAATTTAAGGCTAATAATGCCTCCAACTTCAAATATGCCTGCCATTACTATAAAAAGCCATCCCATATTTTAATCACCACTTTCTGTTTCTGTTTCATTGGATACTATTTTCAAACCGATAATGCAGCTGATTAATATTAATACTAAAACAACTTTTGTAAAGCTCACTGGATCACCTAACAAAGTCATACCTACTATAGCTGTTCCAAAGGCCCCTAGTCCTGTAAAGACCGCATAGGCAGTTGATACAGGAAGAACCACTAATGTTTTCGAAAAACACCAAAAACTTAACACCAGTAACAACAATGTAGGAATTAGAACACTTATATTAGTAAAGCCATCAGAGTACTTTAATCCAAGTGCCCAGCCGACTTCAAAGATACCTCCAAGAATCAGATAAAACCAAGCCATTAAAATCTCTCCTTCTTCAAAATTAATTTAGTTACATTAAATTAACTAACGTTCGTTAGATTATTTGTGGAAAAAATATGACTTTAACACCTTCATTAAAGTCCTTCCTTCAAATAGCAAAATTATTACCTAACGTTAGTTAGATTTTATAATAAGAAACTTAAAGATACAACCCCTATATCTTAGGATCTGGCCGGTATGCTAAATCATACCTTCATATCTTCATTAAGAGGAAAAGATAACTTTTCGTAAATCGCTAACAAATAGTAACTATATAGAAAGAGACATATGTGGTTAAAACCTAGAATGTGCTACAAAGTTCATTACTTAGAAAAAACTGCATCAGGTACTTTAAGAATTTGTATCATATATAGGTTCCGATTTTGATAAGGTTTCAGAAGTAAGTGAGTACCTGGACTTTTTTATGTTATTCAAATGCACATGTTAACAAACACATAAAAATATTAGTATTGTGCTCAAATTGAACTAAATAAAGAAATTTATAGAAAAAAAGAATTAAAAAAGGTATAATCAATTCAATTTAGAAAATTGGTTCATAAGTAATGGAGGTTAAATGTTTGAGCACTACTTTTATAGCAACTATACAAGTTTTGAATGAAAAAGCAGTTATATCTGCACTTGAATTAAATTTAGCAATGATAGAGTTTAATTTACAAGGCGAAATAATTTGGGTTAATAAAACTTTTCTAGCACTTTAGGATATGAAGTGAATGAAATGAAAGATATGGAACATAAACAATTATGTACGCAAGAATTTAGAAACAGTAAAGAATACGTTTTATTATGGGATAACCTTCGCAGAGGAATCAAGTTCCAGCAAAAAATGCAGAGAGTCGGTAAAAGGGGGAATTTATTATGGCTTGAAGCTACCTATATACCAATTCTAAATGACAAGGGAAATGTAGGTCATGTTTTGAAGATTGCCACAGATATTACAGAACGTGAAAATAAAACAAGGGATGTTATAGCTCAATTAAATGATATATCTACAGAATTAGGAAATTTGGTTGTTTCTAAATCTAATGAAAACATTCAAGCACTTAATTCTCTAAAAGAAGAAACTAAATTAATAAGTGAAGTATCTAAAAAGATAAGGTATATCGCTTCTCAAACAAATTTATTAGCATTAAATGCAGCCATTGAAGCAGCACGTGCTGGGGAGCATGGGAAAGGATTTGCAGTGGTTGCCGATGAGGTCCGTAAATTAGCCAATAATTCAGATGAGGCTATAAAAGATGTCAGCTCTTATGTAGGGCACATTACTGATGAAGTAACAAAGGTTAGTGATATCACGGAAAACTTACAAAAGTTAGTTGAAAGCACTCAACTAAGGATTAATAAAATTATGAATGAATTTTAAAAAGTCTAGAAGTAGTAAACAAATACCAAGGCTAAAATACTTGGTATTTGTTATTTTCTTAATTTTTATCTTCCCTATATTCAAGCGCAAGATGTTTTTTTTGTAAATTAATGTACAACTTAACTACTGATAATTTTGGTCCAAATGCTTAAATTTATTGATTAACCATTTCATTACAATAGCTATGACAAAATAGGCTATAAATGAATAGGTGTATTTCCAATGATAGGGTTCATATATTTGTAACCACACCAATAATGGTTCCAATAAAAAAGAGAATACAAAGGCATTTACCATCGCTGCAATTGTAAAAGCTTTCCACGTTTTAAAATACTGGTAAAACAACATATAAATTATAGGCATTTGTAGTCTGTGGATTTCGATAGGTAAATGTAAAGGTGTTATTGTAATTGGATATTGCCATAATCCTAACCAAAAACCTGCTATGTCTGCCAATATTGCTATAGTTCCTACAAAAAATCCATATGTGATAATCTCCATTATTCTTTTTTTATCTAAAATAATGATCCATACGATTAATAAACATAAAGATGTAACTGAAAGAATCCACCAACTCAAGGTAAAAACGTTTTCACTTAACCAATACTCTGTTTTTATATTTCTAAATTGTTGTGTCAATTCTTGAACCTCTTGCCAAGTGGGGTGCATCACGATCCTCCTGATTCGGAATTAATCTCTCTTTACTGTTAAATAATTTGATGCCCATTTATGATGGATGTAGAACATAATAAATAAAATACAATCAGTGACATAGGAGAATCCTAAGTTCCACCATAAGCCATATTCAATAAAGCCTGTAGTCAAATAAAGCAGTTCAATTAAAATGACAAATATAGACCAATAAAATATATGTCGTGTAATAGATAAAAAATTTTCCTTTTTAGGTAATGACTGTAGAAAAAAATAGATAACCACAAAGTATATCCCAAAGCCATTTAGAAGATTAATAAAAAATTGTTCGATCTTTGTTCCTGGATATTCCCATAAAGGGTAAACAAACATCATCAAATTCGCAATTAATGATAAAATAATACCAACGTAGCATGTGAACACATATAGTGGGAACTTCTTTTTATTAGAAAAAAATAAAAATGCAAGCCAACATATAAAAAAAGAGACTGTTCCAATCAGCACCGAATAAACACCTTCTATCACAATCTGTCTTGTGCTACTTCATAATAATATCTTTTGACAATATCTCAAATATATACTTATAGTGCTGAACTATGCCATAACATTTAGTCTTTAAACTGAAGTATGATTAATTCATTAAAATTTAAACTATAAAAAGTAATTTCAATGAACCCAAAATAGGGTGTTTTGTTCCCCGTTTAGATCTTTATCTTATGAGAGTTCCTTTTTTATCTAATTTAAGCCAAGTTATAATCAAAATATTTATTTTTTATTACAAAAAATACTAAATTATTTATAATATATAATTGAATGAAAAAACACGATTCGGTTGGTAGTCCGGATGCATCAAAATGACGATGTCAGTAGCCTTCCCCTCCTCGGGATGTCCATCATTCAAGTTTAAATTATGAGGGGGGACCTACTATGAAACTAACCATTTATTATGATGGCCAATTTTATATAGGGCTAATAGAAAACATTTCTGAAAACAAATACAAAGCATATAGGTATGTTTTCGGCAATGAACCTAAGGACCACGAAGTCTTAGATTTTGTAAATAAAAACTTGTTTGATTTTATCAATAATGATAAACATGGTGGAATACCGATCAAACAAGATACAGTAAAAAAAATCAATCCAAAAAGACTTCAAAGAAAAGTTGCTAAAGAACTTAAAAAACCTAGTATTTCAACTAAGGCTGAAGAAGCTCTTAAAGCAGAATTTGAACTCAGAAAAAAAGAAAAATCTGTTACCAGCAAACGACTGAAAGAAGAACGTAAAGAGTATATTAGGAATATCAAGGTTCAAAAGGCTAAAAATAAACATAAGGGTAGGTAACATCTTTTTTTACTGGCAACATTGGTTGTCAGTTTTTTAGATTATTATTAAACTTTCTCTTTCAAATTTTTCCTTGTGGTAATTTGTTTGTTGGATATTTATGTTAAAATTAATTTTAAAAGATTAACTCTTCACAAACTAAATATCGTAAAGCCATGAGGTATCAGAAACACAGTAACTATTAAGCTTAGTCTATTTGAAAAACAAGATGTAGCCTTTTAGCTTAGGAATGGAAGTGAGATATATGGATGAAAGAAATACAACAATGGAAACATACTTTCATACAAAGGATATTGCCAAACGAAACGCATTATTAAAGCAATTCGTATTTGACTTGCCTGAGAACGGAAAGGACTTTTTTCTAAAAGTGTATAAAAAAGAGCGATATTTGGATATGCGACTTACGGCCATTAGAGGATATGCTGCCTTTGCAAGCGAAGAAGAAGTTGCCATATTAATGAATAAGATGTTGGAAATCTTAAAAAAGCGTGCCGAAAGTACTCCATATAATTATCAGGAATATGAAATTTTACGATCATCTTTTCTGATGCCTTACTTGCTGGAAAACTATCCATATGACTGCTTCAAAAAATTTAATGAACAATTAAAAAAACAGTACGATGCCATGCCGGAAGTTTTCAAAGGAATTTTTACATGTGATGATAAAGGTGACCATATTCAACTAATTCCTCCCGCAATAGTGCGGAAAAAGATTGATGGTTTCCTTCGTGGAGAACAACAATAGTACTAATGGGTATCGTGCTGAAATGATTAAGCCATTTATTTTGAATGGCTTTTTATTTTTTACTTCATTCTCGCAGAGGCAACAATGAACAAATATCCTTTCTTAATAATCGTTTAGGGGAGAATTATGCAGATCGGAATACCAAGTCCAATGTGCCTTTTTCAGTGAGTAACACATTTAAAGAAAATCATTATTGGAGCAAAGAAATTGTGAGGATTTTCACTTAAACTAAAGGGGAATTTTACTGGAATAGTTTGCATGGTATATTGTGGTAATATAAGGTTGTAAAGGGGGAAATCTAAATGGTTAGAAATGCTCAAACAAATAGTAATTCGGTAATTTCTTTAACTCTTGGTATTCTTTCAATCTTAATACCATTTATCGGTTTGTTTTTGGGTTGTATAGGTGTTTTAGTGGCTAGAAAAGCGACAAAAGAAATTGTACAAAATAACCAAAGTGGTAGTGGATTAGCTATTTCCGGTTTAATTTGTAGCGTGGTGGGAATTTTCATTCAACTCTTTGCAGTACTTAGTATTCTCGTTTTCTATTCTGTAAGAAGTGTAGGATAGTATTTAAGGCTCTTATTAAACAAAAGAGTATGCTTAAAAGAAATTTTAAGTGGTAAGTTGTACTATAGTAAAATGTTATAGGTAATTTAAGCAGGTTATGAAGAAATTTTAAAAATTATATTGACAATATAATTTTTTGCTGTAAAATGAAAAACAATTCAAAAATATTTGTATAGAACAAAGGCAATGAAAAGAAATAGTATCAATTATTTTTACGAACAGAAAGTTACCGGTTGATGAGAGGTGCATGTAAAACGATTGAGAATTCATCTTGGAGCTGTGTACCGAAAAGATTATTCTTAGTAGGCTACGCCGGTGAGCACCCGTAATCATGTGCGAGAGTATCGTCAATTGACCGTACTTCTTAAGGTAAGTAATGTGAATTGCTTATAAATTAAAGGTGGTAACACGAGTTGAATCGTCCTTTTGGTTAATCCAAAAGGGCGTTTTTTTTATTCCTTTTTTGAGCAAGTATTTGAAAATCTAAACGTAATAGGAGTTAGTCATTATGAAAGACAATCATCAAGATTCACAGCTAAAGCGCGGATTAAGTACGCGGCACATACAATTAATTGCACTTGGCGGATCCATTGGGGTCGGTTTATTTTATGGCTCTAGTTCAACCATTCAAATGGCTGGGCCATCTATTTTACTAGCTTATTTAATTGGCGGATTAGTTATTTTCACAATTATGAGAGCATTAGGCGAAATGGCAGTAGAGGAACCTGTGTCAGGCTCATTCAGTACGTACGCGAATAAATATTTAGGACGCTTTGCAGGGTTCTTATCTGGTTGGACGTATTGGTTCATGTGGATAGTCGTTGGTATGGCAGAATTAACAGTAGTCGGTGTATATATTAACTACTGGTTCCCTGATATCCCACAATGGGTAACTGCCCTTGTAGTACTTGTTATTATGACGCTTGTAAACTTAGCAAATGTAAAAGCTTACGGAGAATTCGAATTCTGGTTTGCGATGATTAAAGTTGTGGCGATTATCGGTATGATCGTTCTAGGATTAGCTATTATTTTCTTTGGTGTTGGTAACCACGGTGAAGCAATTGGCTTCGACAATTTATGGGCACACGGTGGCTTCATGCCAAACGGATTCCATGGTATTTTAATGTCACTAGTATTAGTTATGTTCTCATTCGGTGGGGTTGAGTTAGTTGGTATTTCCGCAGGAGAAGCCAAAAATCCTAGGAAGTCAATTCCTTCAGCTATTAACAATATCGTTTGGCGTATTTTAATTTTCTATATTGGTGCATTAGGCGTTATGATGGTTATTTATCCTTGGAACGAAGTTGGTTCAGAAGGTAGCCCATTCGTTCAAATTTTCGATTACGTTGGTATCCCTGCTGCGGCTCACATTATTAACTTTGTTGTCATTACAGCAGCAATGTCCGCATTTAATAGTGGTTTATATGGTTCAGGACGTATGCTACACAACTTATCAGTACAAAAAAATGGTCCAAAATATTTTAAAACAGTAAGTAAAAACGGTAGTCCGCGAAGAGGGATATTATTTTCTTCAGCGATGTTATTAATTGCGGTTGTCTTAAACTATGTAGTACCTGAAAAAGTGTTCATCTATATTTCTGCTGTTGCGACTGTTGCAGTCATAACGAGCTGGATGATTATTTTATTAGCCCAATTGAAATTTAGAAAGTCAAAAACGAAAGAGGAAGTAGCGGAACTGAAATTCAAAATTCCGCTCTATCCACTTTCTACTTATCTTGCCATTGCATTCTTATTAATGGTCATTGTGTTAATGGCATTTATTCCGGATATGCGTGTTGCCCTATATGTCGCACCAGTTTGGTTTATCATCTTATTTGTTGGATACAAAGTAGTAAATGTTAAAAGGTAGTTACATTTCATTTAACTGATATTTCTTTAACAAAGACAGATGTAAAAAAGTCAATTTGGTTAACTCGTTTAGTTACACCTATATCAAGATTAATAATTTTTATACACTAGGAACTACCGTTAATAATGTTCCCAAATGTGTTGAAACCAGATTCCATATTCAATGGAATCTGGTTTTTTGTATTTTATTAGATATTTGTAATGCAATTATATATCTTGAAGCTGTATTGAAAACCATTTACATAGTCTGAAAGTTTTCTAAGGACGTTTAACTTATCTATTGATATTAATTTGGATGTATATTCAAATAATAATTTATTGAAAAAATGCGTAACAAACACTTGCCCTTACTATAGTTGTTCTTAAACATAATATAGAAGGAACACATTGAGAGGAGGTGATTTTATGGGGAATTGTAAATGCAAAGGATATAAATGTATGTGCCATTACAAGGAGAAAAGGTATGATGATTATGAAGGACATGGTCATTATACAGAGAATACTTTATTAGATATTCTTGTACAACTCCAAAAAATCGAGCAACAGCAAGAACAGCTACAAGCACAAGTGCAAGCTCAGGCCCAAATTCAAGCGCAACTGCAAGCTCAAATTCAGGCACAAGCTCAAGTTCAGGCTCAGCTTCAAGCACAAATTCAAGCTCAAGCACAAATTCAAGCCCAGCTACAAGCTCAAATTTCAGCGCAGCTACAAGCTCAAGTACAAGGGCAGGCTCAAACTGATACCGATACAATATCTAATGTTGGAAATCCAAAAGTATTCGTGATAAACGTCCCAGCTGCATAAATTTGATTTGACAAGTAAAAAATGGCCATCTATCGAAATTAATTAGATAGATGGCTTTTTGTTATATATCGTTATACATAATCACAATACTGATTGTGTCGCTTGTAACTTTTCTTGTTAACATGTCCTAAATTAGAATTGAATAATTGGTTTAGAATTTATTGATTAACAAAAGATTTGTTCTTAAAAAGTTACTTAAATGATTTTGTGAGGAACCAGAACAATGATAAAAGATCATGTGACTATGAAATGGATAGCGAAGATCTAACTTACGAATCCTTGCCAGATGCAATTTATACCACGTATGTGGAGTACTATTCAATGTGTTTCAGAAGGACAATTAAATCTGGATTGTATTAGCGGAAAAAAAAAGAGGGGCGGATTACCCCTCTTTTTTTAATCTAATTCAGTGTTGTAAAGTACCTTATCTCTTCATTAGCCGTATAAAATCCAACAGATTCGTATAAAGATAAAGCGGACTTATTTGTAGTTAATACCATGAGGGTAGCGGAATGTATCTGATGAGATTTTAGATAACCCAAAGCTTGTGTAAGCAAAAACTTAGCGATGCCGCGCTTCCTCCATGGTTCACGGACAAAAACATCCTCTATTACACCATAGTCATTCTCTCGCCATACCATTAGTCCGCCCACAAGGGTATCTTCTTGACGTATGATCATCGATGTCCATAGTTTGTTTTTCTTGTATTCAGTTAATCTATTAAGTCCTAGTGGAGTGTCAGGCCAAATTTCAGCTTCTACATCTAGGTAATCTCTTTCCTCGCGAGATGTCTCCATCTTCCAATTCGAAAATTGAAAGCCTTCTTGGAGAAATAATTCAGGAATAGGTTTATTCAAGTCACGATTCATGCGAAACAAACTGTTCAGATGACGGAATCCTTTTTGGATAAAAAATTGATTGTTTGCTGTTTCTGTTGAATCGTTACCAACACAAAGTATTGTTCCATATTCTTTAGGTAGGTTATCCTTTAATTGATTGGCTCTAAAGAAAAGATACTGATAGACTTTATCGAGTAAATCAAAGTCACTTTCTCTTTCGGGAATAGTTTTAAGATTAATGTATAGAGAGTGATTGTTTTCTTTTGAACGACCAGGGGGGACAACGTTAATTATGCTTACTTGCCCCTTAGCGACCATTTTTCCATTTTCAAATGCACAATAAACGTTACGCCAATTATCTTCATCACCGACCCACCAAAACGTTGCATTTTCTTTTGCAGTTACTAATTGATATAACTCGCCAAGTAAAGGCATATCTTCATGTTTGAAATGACGAATGGAAATCTCTGTTGATGATTCGCTCAAAATAATACCCCTTTCAAAAGTAGGGGGTTTCGCAGTTTAGAGGGCTAGCTATGCGTTTTCCCCTTTAAAAATTTGCCCTTTACTAATAATTTCTTAATCACATAAAACGCCTCCTTTAACTATTATTACCATTTAAAGTAACACACTTTAATACGTGTATCAACATCATTTCATCTCTATGTATATTTATTCCACTTGCATATAGTCGCAGTTCAAATCATTTACATCCACAGATATTTTTTGTGCAACAAAAATGCTTAGAGAGGTACTAAGACTAGAGGTAGTAGCAGTAACCTGTCATCACTTATATTATTTTATTCAACAATAGTGTCTGAATGATGTTGAGCCTTAAATATAGGACTGTTCAACAATTGAGTGCGTTACTTTGGTAAAGGCGATAAAGGGTTTCATTTTGGTAAATTTCTAGAAGCAATAAACTAAAAACCAGGCGCTCGAATGAGTACCTGGTTACGGTTAGGTTGAATACGCTTACTTCAAATGAAACTATTTTATCCTGCATCTTTGTTACCCTTTTAAAGGGTAATAAAATCATTGCGTTTATTCATCATCTTGCTTGATCTTCATAATAGGCTTCATTTGCAGCCTTATGATTATTGCCTTTTAAGTAAGCTAAAATCAAACTAGGTCGTTTAAGTAAAATCCAGTCCCCATAATGATCGAAACGCCTGCAAGAAGTGATCATACCATTCTTTATTGTTCCGTATTTTTTTCCATTTGTTTTTCCTAATTGTTTTAATCGTTTTGCAAAATCAGCATCTTCAGCCATAAGCATCTTCTCATTAAAACCTTTAATTGCTTGGAAATCCTTTCTATAGCACCAAAAAATCCCTACAGAAATAAAACCATATTTAAACAATAAGGGAACTATCAATAGCATGGTTGAAACAATGATTCCAAGCGACACTCTCTCGAAATTTCCGTTTACTCCTCCTCCAATGTATTGATTAGAAGCTAGATGCTTTTCAACTTCGGATAAAAAATGTTCAGTCATTCGAGTATCTGCATCGATTGTAATCAAGATTTCACCTTTTGCTAAAGCAGCTCCCGCATTTCTAATTTTGGATAAATTTTTATCTTCATTTACCAATGTTACACAATTGTATGACTTTGCAATTTCCTCTGTTCTATCTGTACAACGGTTAAGCACCACAATCACTTCAACTTGATTTTTATAAAGTTGTGCAGCTTTTGCAATTGAATCTAGGCATCCACCTATATACTTTTCTTCATTATGAGCGGGTATTATAACGGAAAATTTCACATCATTTTCATTAACAATAAATTGCTTGTTTTCGGACATAGCAAAATCCCTCTCCCTAGTTAAAATTGGTCCTTACAAATTTAGTATAACATTTACATAAATATCTTTTTGTGTAAAATTTATAACATTTTATTCGATTACTTCATCAAAGCAAAGATTGTGTTTGAATAAAGGTTTCGATCTTGAAAAAGTTCCGGATTCAATAACTAAAAACCAGACTATCGAATAGGGTCTAAATTTAATCATTTTATTCTTCACGTCATACTATTAAAATCAAAATATGATAAGAAAATTTGAAAATAAAGCAGCCTAACAATTAATAACGATAAGATACTATCCAATTTGAACTCTGGGAAACCTAAGTGGTTGATAAAACACCGAAAATTCTCGTAGACATTTTTTATGCGAAATCGTTGTTATATCAGCGTTTAGGTCTTTTAATGAATACGATAATTTCCCATACGAAGCCTTCTAAAGAAGAAATAATGATTAAACCAGAGCGAAGGATAATGAAGAAATCAGTCGCTTGTTGGTGGAATGTGGTACTGAACTTGTCATTTCTTGCGCTTACCCGGGAAATTTTTTTATTTCCTAACTGGA
>NZ_DAMDAY010000005.1:44368-85480 GCF_032093475.1 Lysinibacillus sp.
ATTGCCCATCGCTATAGAAATTCGATTCCAGCTATTAATTTGATTAATCAAGATAACTAGATCGACATACGCTTTTTCATCAAAATGCTTACGTACACGTTCATATAAAACATCAGGAACTCGTTTTTCTGGAATAAGTGTAATATGTTCCGTTAATTCTAATGCTACTTTTTCAGCTTCTGAATAAAATGTACATTCTCTCCAAGCACTAATACAGTATAAACGTTGTTCCGTTTCTCCCATCTTTTTAGCATCAGCAGTGTGCATGTTGATGCAATAGGCACAACCATTAATTTGAGAGGCTCTAATTTTAATGAGTTCACGAAGTTTTCTTTCGATAGCACTTTTCTTCGTGTATTTTTCCATTTCCATCATGATCTTCATAGCATCCGGTGCAATTTCATAGTAATTTATACGTTGTGTCATTGTGAATCCCTCCATTATTTATTAGCTAATTAGCTAATTCAATTGACTTTGTTAACTACCTATCTAAAACAACCTCTCTATATAGATTAATTTAATTAACTACTTCATGGTCCTATTTATTTTTTTATCAGTTTGTAGAAATTGTCTCATAGAAGTCTTTGAATCCACTTTGGGGTGTGCTTGAGCAAAGTAGTTACTACATAAAAATCCTCCCATATAATAAAGATTGAATTAATCGTCGATTAAATTAATCGTTGATTAACATTGTCTACAATATACGCTTTTAACTATCTTTTGTCAAACTGATTCATTTATGTATTTCTAAAATGTGTTACTATCATGGTAAGGATAATGTTTTAAGAAGGTGAAGTAATGAAATATAGTGTTATGGTTGAATATGCACTACATAGTCTTGTTTATTTAATCGATGTACCACCAAATGAAAGTATTGGCATAAAAGATTTATCTGAATTTCAAGGATTATCAGAGACCTATCTTTCAAAAGTTTTAGGGAAGTTGTCCAAGGAAGGGATTGTAAGTTCCGTATCTGGAGTAAAAGGGGGGTATCGACTCAATAAAAAACCACAAGATATTTCATTTTGGGATGTTGTGCGTGCCGTAGAAGGTGAAGATCCGATATTTCAATGTAAGAATATTAAAGCGAATTTTGCTTATCAAAAAACAAACGAACAGTGTGAATCCTGTATAGGTCAATCGAATTGCACGATTAATAGTGTAATGCTAGAAGCTGAAGAACAAATGCGTAATTATTTAAGAAGTAAAACAATAGCTTGGTTAGAAGAGGAACTACAACGGACATTACCGGGAAAGCAACTAGAAGAAGCAAAAAACTTCTTTAAAAAAGGGAATAAATAACTTCAGAAGGAAAAAAACAAACCAGCTAAGTGGTAGTCAAGAAGGATGCGAAACACTCGTTTACATAGCGAGTGTTTTTTTGTTTAAGTTATTTTTAAAGCGAATAGTGAGATCTTTTGCATACAGAAATTTTCATTAAGCAAGCGACGATTTGACGGTTAAAAAGGGTCACTAGGTTTGAAGTGACATTAAACAGAAATACTAGATGAATTTTTTAGAGTTATCTACTTTGATTAAAGCAACCACTCCACAGTTCTCGATAAATTGAGGGCAATCTAGAGCAACAATAGAAGTACATCAAATACTTTGAAAGTTTTTAATGAAGATGGTTAAGGGTAATTGTTACTGATAAAGAGGAAGAGGGGCATTGGTTCTTCTCTAGCCATTGAAGCAGTATACTTCCATAAGAAGAATGTATTTTGGAAGAATTTATCGTTTTCCTAATGTTTTGAAGTGGACGTGTAGGGAACTAAGGATATAGTGCGACATTTAGGAGATAGTATTCTATAATCCTTCTTCAATCCAAATGATGGGAGAGATAATATGGAAAACGACTGGAACAAAGCTATAGGTTCTCTTTCTCAAATAAACGTTTTTTCAAATCCAAATAACGAGCCAGTAACTATAAGTGGTGAAGCGGATGATTTGAGGTGTATCGGTGTTGGGACAGATGCGGCTGTTTTTCAATATCTTTCTGCTCCAGCTTATGCATTTAAATTATATGCCAAGGACAAAGTACACAAGGTAAAAGTTGAAGCAAATGTTTACCGAATATTAGGAGATTCACCTTTCTTTTCAACATGTTTTGCATCATCCGACGAATACCTTGTTTTAAGTTATGAAAAAGGAAAAACGCTCTTTGACTGCATTCTACAAGGTATTCATATTCCAGAACAGGTTGTAAATGAAGTGGAGGCTGCAAGAGAATATGTCCGGATAAAGGGCCTTAACCCTCGTGATATTCATTTAAAAAATATTTTATTACAAAATGGCAGAATTAAAATAATTGATGTCTCTGAATACACCCAACCAGGCAATGATTGTCGATGGGAGCATTTAAAAAAAGGATATGAGCAATACTATCATCTAATAGACGGAAATTCTGTGCCGTTCTGGTTAGTAGAAACGATTCGAAAGTGGTATAACCTGCGGGGAAAAAATACTTCATATGAAGAGTTTACAAAAAATATTTTAAAACTATTGTATAAAAAATAATTGACTACTAGATGGTTTCATATTTTGAAGCGCTACTCACACCGGGTAGCGTATTTCAATTAGGAAGAGAAGCGCAAACGACAATGCATCATATTCTAAATACATCATTTACTGGCCTTGTAAGATATTTCTGGAGAATATAACATAAAAAAAAGGCCGTAGCGTTTATAGACGCTACAGCTCTCGAAATTTCAAGCTTCTTGGTGGCAAGTTTGTATATAGAAAATGTTAAGCAAGGATGATGGAGCGTTGCTTAACATCATTTTCACTATGATGAATAATAATAATTTTACTTAGGCAAGCAGCGAAGATTTTAAGAGAATTATTTAAAGTCTTCCCACAGAAAATCGTCTCCAACTATATCTGGTGGAAATATTAATTAATGAAATTTTGAGGAATACATTCATGAACACCAGAATTTCTCAATGAGTTAAATAAAGCTGCACCGATTCTTAACATAACAAAGTTATCAGTGCCATTTTCTAATTCATATATCACAAAGTAAGAATTATCGACTGTAAAAATACATTTTCGTTCTAATTCAAATCCAGGTGGTACAGGAGGAAGATTAAAACGTGGTACAACTACAGGTGTATCTCCTTCATCTCTAATAAAATTGAAAGTTTGTTCGTCAATTTCATAGATATTAACTGGATCAATCTCCACACCTTTTTCTGGAATTGTGATTTCATCTTCAACTAATAGGAAAAAGCGTTCGTTTCGAAAATTGAAAATGCCTCTCGCTCCAATTTCAAATGTTGCCATTTTATATTCACCTCCTCTCTTATAAATAAATTATTCATATCGAATACAGTTATATAGACAATAAGGAAGGTAGAGTGAAAAATATGTTCAATACAGATATTAGCCATTATAATACTAGACCGATGTCTATCCTCTAAGATGTATATGAATAAAGTAACGATAAAAGGGTCACCCGGGATAGTGGTGACCCTAAGTAAAAATTCGGGAGGTCTCAAGTTAAACCAGTTTAGCTTAACACTATTATTTATATGCTAAGTACACTTGGGATTTATAGTTTATTGCCCTTTGATAAAAAATGGTCAAGTAATCACACCTTTAAATGCATCTGATGTTCTTACTTTAAGAAATATTGATGACAGCCCAAAACCTTTATTCAATGGAAATGTAGGCATTCCGGCTGTTATCAGCACGTCTATTGTTATTTTAAGATTAGTGTAAGGGTTTTATAGTAGATCTAGAGTATGGGTCTAGAAGAGGTAAAGCTCAATTATTTTAGATTAAAACTTCTCGACGTATTTACCAAAATAAAAGAGGTATCTATTTTACTCCTCATTAGATATACCATGTAATTGTAAAGCTATGATAAGTTGCTTAAAGTTATTTAAGTTGATGTCGTTTCAGTAGGTGGTAAGCAAGATTATGTGATCAAAATACTTGATTTACGAGGAAATACAGAATAATATTGGAATATTTGGATAGGTATGAAACAAATGGACGGGAATATCGTTAATGTATTAAACGAGGTTATTTTGGGAGTGTGGAATGGACCATAAGTTAATGTGTAAATATTTATCGTACATAGTTTATTTTGTAATAGGACTTATTTTAACTTATTGTATGCAATGGGTAACAGTGCTTTTTATGGGCAGTGTAAGGTTTACAGCTGCAGATAGTTATCCAGGAGATTTGAGTACTCTTTCTTTAGTTGTATGGAGTTTTTTGTTTTCAATAAGTCATTTTGTAGTTTTGACAATATTTTCTTTTTTATATAAATTTCTAGTATCTGTTTTTAAAATTAAGTTTCAAACCAAAATTGCGTTGATGTTTCATGCTTTTGTTACAGGCTGTTTAATAATGTATTTTATAAATGTTTTTTTACACTAAGTATCCTCTTTGGTGGATGCTTTTTAGTTGTGTCAAAAAGGATGAAAAGGACCAATATACGAATCGGATTCGATCATGAAGAAACGACGATACATGTACTTCAAAGGATTGTGCATACTTTTAATAGGAGTTCCTTGGAAACAAAAAAACCGGCAGTGGTTGCCGGTTGTGGAGCTATTGATTATTTGTATTATTTTCGTTTGCAAAACGACCAGAAGCAAATTTTTTGTTCGCTTCCGCTTGTTGGATTTGTTGTCTGATTTGATTTACATCAGTTTCTCTCCCAAATTCAACGTTCATGGAATTCATTGCATTTCTTGAACCAGAAGCTTGTTGTTTCTTCGCTTCCGCTTGTTGGATTTGTTGTCGAACCTGATTCACATCAGTTTCACTACCAAATTCAACGTTCATGGAATTCATTGCATTCCTTGAACCAGAAGCTTGTTGTTTGTTCGCTTCCGCTTGTTGAATTTGTTGTCTAACTTGGTTCACATCAGTCTCATTCCCGAATTCAACATTCATTGAATTCATTGCATTTGGCGTTGCATTAGGAATTTTAGAGCTGAAGTTTTGGTTGTTGTTATTATTTTTTGCCATTGAAAATCACCTCCTGAAAATTAGTTTGACCAGAAGGTGCTTTAGTATCCGTAAATTTTAAAAAAACTTGGTCGAAGTAAATGGCAGGTAGATTTCTTCTAAATGACTACCTCATATGGAAAATTAACCAAAACTTACAGTGAGGAAGCGATTTTTATGAAATTTGGAAGGAAAATAGCTTCAAATTTGTTGATCATTTATTTTTTCGTTTTTTTAGCATATCGACTATCTTTTCATTCTCATCTACATTCAATTATATAGTTTGTGGCATAGGGATGATTATGGCAATTATTCTACATATGTATTTTAAATGTACTAATCAAAATAATTAATTCCATTAAATGATGAAATGAGGGAAGATGCAATTCCGTAAGGTATGATAGATCAATTAAAACTTACATACATAGAGGATGTTGTGAAATACAATTTTACTAGTATAATTGGAATAGGTTTGGAGATTGGAGAAATGTATGAAAGATCGTAAACAAGTAGTCATCGAATCAACAATACAGTTATTTACGGAAAAAGGTTATCAACATACCTCTGTGCAAGATATTTTAGATAGAGCCAATATTTCAAAAGGGACATTTTATAATTATTTTTCATCAAAGAATGAATGTTTGAAGGCTGTTTTAGAACAAAATCGGCGAGAGAGGGATGTTTTAAAAGAGGAAATTCTTGTTGGACAGAAAATGAATGATGTCGAAATTTTGGTTGATCAGTTAATGGCTTCATTAAGAATTAAGGAAAAATATAATTTAATGCCATTATTTCGTGAAATCTCTTTTTTACATGATGAAGAGTTACAAAAAATTCTTGCGGATCATCGTTTCCATGAAATCACATGGTTAAAAAATAGATTGTATGATATTTATGGCGAGGACGGAAAGCCTTATTACTATGAATGTGCCGTGATATTTTTCGGTACATTTCAATACTTGTCTTTTTACTGGAATTTAGCAACGAATACGACGATCGATATCAAAAAGGTAATCTGTAGATCATTAAGATATGTAGAAAATTTCCTTCCAGAGATGATAGCATGTGGTGAGGTTTTTTTAGATCCAAAAGATATGTATTTGATCGAAAGTGAATTCGAAACCAAGATGGTAACGAAAGACATGATACTAGAGAAGTTGGGGAAGTTTGATAAAAACATGTCGACTGTCGAGCTTCCCCAACAATCCATCGAACTAACTTCTTTGCTTTTAGAAGAAATGGGTCGGGAAAAGCCTAGGATTAGTGTGTTAGAAATTATGCTAAAACCATTTCGTAATGCATTTACTGACACAATCTATACTGTCGAGGCTGAAGAGATAGCCAATATTTTTTGGCTCTATATAAAAATGCAAAAAAATAGATCGTGATGAAAGATGAATGCACTTAAAACAATTTAGGATGTCTAATGTGGGGAGTCATAAGGCTTCTTTATTCAGTTGAGATTAAGTGTAGAGAATGGCTGGTTACCAGTGATAGCTATATATATGATCCTATTTGTGCTTTATCACAATAAATTACAATTTACAGGATTTTATGAAGGTCCAAACCAGCAAAAGCTACCACATTCAATATCAGTCACTTTCCTTATGACCTTTCCTGCATTATTTATCGCTACACGCATAGTTGAACCTATGACCATACAAAAGGCAGAAATGTTGCATACACAACATTTCTGCCTTTATTAATTCGCTATTTTTGTGTAATACGTTCGAAAAATTCGTGAGTTCTGTCCATATCTGTGACATGCTCATTACATGTTTTACTATCGGCGCAAATGTAATTACTATGGTTGGTAAATGTGCCTACCACTTGGCCTTTAATGGACGTTGTAAATAAGCCGACATCTGAATGACGATTACAGATGGCGCATATACCACGCACAGTGTTGTTGGCAAATATGCCCTTAATGCCTTTTAGCTGTCCATTTTGTTCAAGAACAACATATTTACGATGTGTTCCTGGATCATCCCAAGCAAGATAGCAAATTTGTTGAAAATCCAGTTCTTCTAAATTTGGTAACTTTAGCTTTTTTTCTTTTTTAAATAGAGCCTTTAGCGTGCTGGCTGTCACTGGCTTGAACGGGATGACATATGGTTTTAATTGTTCTAAAAATGCATCTCCCTGCGCACGATCTGTCACAGCAAATAGCTGTTCAATTAATTTTAATTCCTCGGCGGAAAGCTCTAATTTAGTTGTAATTTCAGTATCAACAAGCCCACGTACGGCAAGAATAACATTTTTATCCTTTGTTGTCGTAAGGGCATGTAAAATTTTATTTAACTGTTGTTCTAGTAAATGATAATTTGCGACCGTTAAAAACGGCTGAATTGTTTGGTTTTCCATTTGAAATCTCTCCTGATTCTTAGGCTATTTTGTTAATCTATGGCCTAAAGAGATCATTCAATTTTATGTTATTCGTATAACTTAAACTAGACCTCTTTGACCTAAAGAAGTCGTTCTAGAGCAAGCATTACAAGTGAATGCTATCATTTCGATCCCTCCTTTAAAGATAACATTGATTATATAAGGTTTATTTAAGATTACATAATAAATTGAATTTAACGAGGACCCATAAACTACCCATCTTCATTTTTAGCTTTTTCTTCAATGATTTGGATCTTATAAGTACCTCTCTTTATATATTACCATGTGTATGACTTATTTGCTTTTTAAAAATCTACTTCGCGCAAAGGAATGTCATATCCCTTTATTTATTTTAACAAATTTTAACCAGAAACTCGATAATGAAATTGCTTTTTTATTGAAGCAATTAAAGACAGCGTTGATAACTACACCATTGCCAAAATGGATGTGAGAAATATGAACTGGTAAGGGAGTTCAAAGTATATTTTTACCTACTTAGGCATTTCCAATAAGGTATTTATCGGAGCACACATATAGATAGCAAGACAATAAAAATAGGAGGCTAAAATAATGAACAGAAATCTGCTTATTTCATTAGTTGACAAAGTTGTTAGGGTTGATAGGGGAGGTCCAGAATCGCGTATTGGCAAGTTATTGACAGCAGGTGAGGATCATTTTGTTTTACTAACAGAAAAAGACGGTATTGTTTATTATAAAACGCAGCACATAAAAAGTATTACGGTCAATTCAAGAGATGGAATGGAATTTAAAGTTGAAGATCCAGAAGATGATTCCTACTTACTCCCAACTAATTTTAAAACAGTTGTTAGTAATTTTCTACATCAATGGGTTAAAGTAAATCGTGGTGGACCAGAAATGCTAGAGGGCATAATGGAAGAGGTCACTGATGATTATATTACCATTTTTTCAAAAGATGAAATTATCCGCCTTGCCATGTATCACGTTCGTAATATTAGTTTAGGTACTAGTAAAAAAGAAGAGGAAAATAAAAATGAAGGAAATAATGAAACAACAAACAATAATACTACCAACAATAATAGCGTAAACAATAAGGGAAGAAATGCAAGAAATCGAAAAAGATAATACTCTTTTGTACAAAGCCTAGCTAAAGAAAGGAGGAAGGAATGTGATTATGCTCCTTTACTTCTCTATCGTTGGTGGATTATTTTATAAATTATTTCTTAGGAAACCTGACGAACGTAGCAAAGAAATTACAATCAATCCTACCACATCAACCATTACTAAACATAAGGCGGCTGATGTGAATGTTGGATAGTTCAATTACTATCATGTTGGTTGTTTTTATTTTAACTATAATATTCATGCTGTGGAGACCATTTGGAATAAATGAAACTATTCCAACAACGATCGGTGCAGTGATTGTGTTGATGACAGGTATTGTATCTTGGAACGATGTCCTAGGGATATTGGGTATTGTCAGTGGTCCATCACTGACAATACTTTCAACGATCATGATGTCAATTGTACTTGAAAGTATAGGATTCTTTCGTTGGATTGCTTATAACATCGTCATTAAATCTAAGGAATCTGGTATTAGACTATACGTGTATATTATTTTGCTATGTTTTTTAATGACTATGCTTTTTAATAATGATGGAAGTATTCTCATTACAACGCCCATAATTATACACATAGTCAAGCTCCTTCGTTTTAAACCTCATCAAGCATTACCCTATTTAATTTCAGGTGCACTTATTGCCACAGCTGCTAGTGCACCTATTGCTGTAAGTAATATCTCTAATCTGATTGCATTAGAGATTGTTGGTCTTAGTTTAAATAGTTATGTGGAAATGGTATTTATTCCATCAATGATTGGTATCATAACTATTACGTTTTTATTATATTTCTATTTTAAACGATCTATCCCTAAAAGAACTAAGGCTCTACCAATCAATGTTAATACAAATGAACAGCTCTTGTATTCGCATCCGCTAGATATTCGTACAGACTATGTAACGATCGATTGGAAAATGTTTAGAATATGCTTAATTATCGTTGTAGCAACAAGGGCAAGTTTCTTTGCACTATCCCCATTAGGTATTCCAATAGAATGGATTGGTTTATTTGGTGCTGCCATTTTAATTACAGTTAGATGGCTTAGAATGAGAACAGGACTAACAGATATCATTAAAAATTCGCCATGGTATATTTTTTTATTCGCATTTAATATGTATGTGCTTGTGTATGGTCTTAAAAATGTGGGACTGAATGATATTATCATAAAAACTTTTAAGACATCAGTAGAACATGATATTTTAAACGCAGCCATGATTATGGGGCTATTATCTACATTCCTGTCAAATGTCTTTAACAATCTTCCTACAGTGATGATCGGTACATTGTCCATAATGGAGATGGGACTTGACCCTTTATACTTACAAGTAGCTTATTTAGCAAATGTGATAGGTAGTGATATTGGTGCATTATTAACCCCAATTGGTACATTAGCAACGCTCATTTGGATGTTTATTTTAAAAAGACATGGAATCCTTATTACTTGGGGAAATTATTTAAAAGTTACAATCCTTGTTGTTCCAATTGGGTTAATTGTAAGCTTATTTAGTCTATATTTATGGGTTGCCTTAATTTTTGAATAGAGGAGGGGAGACTTTGAAGAATTTGATTCAAGATTTTGATAAAGAAATCGTTAAATTAGAAGTAACAGGGAAAAAAATACTCAAAGGAATCATAATTGATAGCAGTAGTGAATTAGTTGTTTTATTTAACGGTAAAGAATTTTTTTATATTCCTTTTAATCACATTCATGAGATAAAAATAGATGATGTTAATGAAGATGGACTTAAAATTCCTTCATCTATAACACAGGATAAAATATTTAACGATTCAAATGAAGAAATGACGTTTGCAAAAGTTCTAACAAAATCTTTAGGGACATTTTTAGAAATTCAGGTGTTAAATAATCAGCCATTCCATGGATATATCTCCAGTATTTTAAATGATTATATTGTATTTCAATCTCCCGTTTACAAAAAAATGTATATTCCCATTAAACATATAAAAACAATCGTACCTTATAGTCACCAACAGAAGCCGTATCAACTAACAGATGATGAATTTTTAATTACTGCATGTAACGAACATTTCCCAAGTACTTTTGAGGCTCAAATTGGAAATTTAAGAAATAAACTTATAGTATTAAACTTAAGTGAAAAAAACAATTTTACAGGGAAAATAACTGAAATAAAAGGTTCAATTATCCAATTTCAAACTGCTAAGGATATCGTCTATTATAATCTCCAACATATAAAAACTATTCATACTCCATGATGCTTCATTGTTTTTTGTAGGATAAATACAATAGTTTTTATGCAATTGAATTCAATCATATCAAAATAAGAATAATATAAGAGTAAAAAAACAAACGAGAGATAATTTTTCTTGGACTACACAAAATTTTGTATTCTGTGTGGTCTTTTGTATTTTATTTTATCAATGCATTAGGTTTATACATTTAGATAATGTAACAGGTCAATAGACTCACAGCACTATAATGGGAAATTGATTAAGGTAATATGATGCGATAATTACATAGGCATGCATTAATTAAGCTATTTAACGAAAGTGAATGTTTTATTGAAATTAGTTGTTTCATACAAGCATACTCATTCGAAAATTCATAAGCTATGTTAATTATAAGAAAAGGATGTAATGCCGTGGAACAACTTAACCAATATTCTATCACTATCCTTGGAAGTAAGGGCGGTGTTGCTAAGTCAATACTATCTATTCTTAATCATTCCGCTATAGATAAAAACGATCCTATCCATCATGTTATTACAAGTTCGAAACTATTTCTAATAGATATCGAACAAAATCCATTAGATTATTATGATACTTTGTTTCCACATTTAAATGATAAAATTACCCTCTTACAATTTGACCTAAGTGACACAGCTAAGTTTACTGAACATCTACAATCAACAAACACAAAATTAGTTATTGATGTATCCTGGGCTGATACAATTGACATGCTACAATGCTGTAATAAACTGGGTGTTCATTATATTAACTCCGCTTTAGAAAATACTGCGGTAGATCTGGATGAGAGTTTATATGGTTTCCCCTTGACTGAACGCTATTATCGATTTGAAGATATAAAAGAAACACTTACTAATACAAGAGCGATTATTGGCTCAGGTATGAACCCGGGAGTCGTTCAATGGATGGCATTTAAGTTATTGGAAGATCATGCTGATAACAAACCATTAGCTTGTTACATTATTGAACATGACAGCTCTTTCTATAAAGACAAAACGCTTATTCAGCCTAAAACTATTTATTCTACTTGGTCTGTTGAATGTTTTCTGGATGAAGCAATTTTAAGCTATCCAATGTTTGTCCACCACCATTTACCATTATACTTATACGATGACGTCTATGCTTCTGAATTTAAGGTGAAATTGGGGGAAAAGGAATTTTACGGTTGTCTTATGCCTCATGAAGAAGTACTGACATTAGGTGAAATATATGATTTTGAAATAGGATTTATCTATCGAGTCAATGAATATACAACCGAATTAATTAGAAAAAATCTAGATAATGTAGATGATCTTTGGGATTGGAAGCAAAAACTGATTGACCCATCTGATGGAGAGGTGGAAGGAGAGGACCTTGTTGGTGTTCTATTAGTATACAGTGATAAGGAAATTTATATGTATAACTCGATGAAAAGTAGTGATATATTCCCAAAATATAAAACTAGCGCAACTTACTTTCAAGTAGCTTGTGGAATATATGCAGGGACTGCGAGTTTAATGTTAGATAATGTTCCTTTAGGTGTATACTATGTCGATGAATTATTATTAAATACACAAAGTGATTATGGAAAATACTTGAACTATTATATGCAGAATTTCGTCTATGGTGAAAATAACAGTTCGGATGGTTTATTACATCAAAGGATGAAGAGAATTGAATAATCACTAACATACAAATGATACGCTAGCCAAGATAAATAATCTTGTCTAGCATATTTTATAAATTATTTAAAGTTTACCTTTTGGAGAATATAACATTGAATTTGAAAAAAATACTACATACAAATGCAATTTTCTTTTACTTACTTTGTATGAAATTGCTCCAGATTAATAAGGCCAAGTTATGAACAAGACTGCTCTTATTAAAGTGGTCAATAAAAAAATAGCGACCAAAAATGATGCAATATCCAATTACAAATTGAATGAACTCTAAAGGGCTACTTCAATCATTTGATAAATGATAAAGTTCGAATTATTTTCTGAATTGTTCGATATACAAAAAATTGGTATAATAGCATGAATTGGTTAAAGAAGGGAGCGTTTTTTATGAAGCAGACTACAAATCGTACAATAACAAAGGCTTGGAGAATTTATCAATTGTAGGAGGCACTATGATATTAAATAAACAGGGATTCGATTTATGGGCGGATGATTATGATCAAACCGTTCAGCTAAGTGAGGAAAACAATCAATATCCATTTGCAGGCTATAAGGCGATATTAAATAAAATTTTTAACGAAGTAATGGACGTTCCAGCTTCGACTGTTTTAGATATAGGCTTTGGAACAGGCATTTTAACTGCCAAGCTTTATGAGCATGGCCATAAGATCAATGGCTTCGATTTTTCTTCTAACATGATAGCTATTGCGAAAGAAAAAATGCCACAGGCTAATTTAATCGAGTGGGATTTAACGAAAGGGTTACCTACCGTGCTGTTGCAGCAGTCATATGATGCCGTTATTAGTACCTATGCGCTCCATCATTTTACAGATGAGCAAAAGGTGTCGTATATTACCCAATTATTAGAGCATCTAAAGCCCAATGGTAAAATGTTAATTGGCGATGTTGCCTTTAACACAAGGGAGCAGCTAGAACAATGTCGACTGGATAGCAAAGGCTATTGGGATGATGATGAATTTTATTTTGTCCACGAGGAGCTACAAGCTTTATTGCAGGATAGTTGTCAGCTAACATTTGATCCGATATCACACTGTGGTGGAGTTTTTGTCATCACAAACCATGTTAAGGACAATGGTTAAATGCTGATTACAGATGCACTGTATGGATCATTCGAAATTGATGGTGTGCTAGAAGAACTTATTTTAAGCGAGCGAGTGCAACGATTAAAAGGAATTCATCAGGCTGGAGCGAGCTTTCTAGTCAACAGCAAGTGGAATATTTCGAGATTTGAGCATTCGATAGGTGTTATGCTACTGATCAAAAAGTTTGGGGGATCAGTGGAGGAGCAAATTGCGGCCCTATTACATGATGTATCCCATACTGTTTTTTCTCATGAACATGTTGAAGTATGCGAGAATCAAGAGAGTTTTGATTTTCATTTCGGAATAAGGTACGTTTAATTGATCCATTTGTTTATCACGAACAGCAATTATGGAAGGCAAACGAACTATCAGACAATGTAAAATATATGAATACCCAAGCGATTGACAGGTTTAAGAAGGGTGTTTATGTGAAGATTATCAACAGGTAGACGAATTTTCGATCTACTAAAAAAGGGGCTGTCATATGGCAGCTCCTTTTTCAACTTTTAAGCGAACATCGATAGTATATATTTGCCAGATAGCATAAATACGGCATAGACAGCGAGTGCGCTCATGACCGAAATACTTGGCTTCAACCAATTCGTTAATAAAAAGACAAGTACGGTAAATAACAACATACCGACCGCGCCAAATACTGTATTTTGTAAGACGGTATGAAAGGTATCTTCTTTCATATTTTTCATTTGCATCCCCATATTGATGAGCGTCAGAATCGGTAATGCGGTAATAATGCCTGACAAAAATAAGTATTTTGATTGGCTAAGTAGCAGCGCCAGTACCATGATTGTGCCACCAACTAGAAAATAGAGAAAGTATAACATTGGATGCCCTCGATTAAATTCAGAATAGGGTAATAATAATGTAGAAAGTTGATGATGACAAGTACCTATTTCACATCGTTAGCAAGATACGCAGAAAGATAGATGATTATGAAAAATAGATAGAAATTTTAAGAAGGTTGTTGGGGAACTGTCTGAAAATAAAAACTTTAAGGATGTCTCTTTCGTTATGTCGTATTATACGATATAATCGTGTGGAACGATATAAAGGAGTCTAGACGATGATTAAAGATATAAATGACTATTTTACAACGATTTTCTATCATCTACATACAACACATGAGGATGTCATTTCCCATCAAAGCGTCCGTATTTTACAGATGATTCAAAAGGAGGCGGAAGTAACAGTACGTGATATTGCTGGATTACTAAATATTTCTCCCAATACAGCGTCAGAGCATATTAAAAAGCTGGAGCGCCATGGCTGGGTGACAAAGGAGCGGGCGAGTGATGATCAACGGAAAGTTATTCTTCATTTAACCCCAGAAGGGCTACAGGTGCTGAAGAAAAACTCCGAATTAGATGAGGACAAGCTACAGCAGGCACTTCTTCAGCTAACTGAACAGGAACAGCAAGCTATCCTACAGGCATTTAGACGCCTAAGTGAGGTGGCGAAATAATGTATACATTTTTTAAAATTCTTAGCTCGGCGGCGATTATTGGTGTTGTAACCGAGGTAGCACGAAGATTTCCAACCTATGGTGGCATCATTGCCGCATTGCCGTTGGTGAGTATTTTAAGTATTATTTGGCTGACGGTGCAAAGTGAGTCGAGCGAGCATATTCAGCGTTTTACAGTAGGAGTCATCGTTGGCCTGCCAGCAACAATGTGCATGCTTTTTGTGATATACATGGCGATGAAATCCTCAATGCATATCGTCCTTGCTATTGGTCTAGGTGTGCTGTCATGGGCAGTGTTCCTAGGCATTCAAAAGGCGATTGCAGGTGTTTTTCATATTTCGATTTAAAAAAGGGGTTCTAAACATGACATTGACAAAAATTCACCAATTACCCCAACATGAGGTGCTTCATTTTTTTGAGGAGCATTGGGGCAGTACAGAAATGGTCATTTCCAGTGGGATCTATGACTGCAGTCAATTAGAAGGCTTTGCTTTTTTGGATGAGCAGCGAGCGATCATTGGATTGATTACCTATATTATGCGCGAAGAGGACTGTGAAATTATATCATTGGATAGTACAGTTGAGGGGAGAGGCATTGGTTCAGCGCTTGTAAAAGCTGTAGAGCAAGAAGCTGTTGGACAAGGTTGTACAAGCATTTCTCTTATCACAACGAACGATAACTTACATGCCTTGAAATTTTATCAAAAACGAGGCTATTATTTACTCGAAATATTGCGCAATGCAGTCGAACAGGCGAGAGCCTATAAGCCTTCTATCCCTTTCATTGGTAATGATGGTATCCCGATACGAGATGAAATACGTTTACAAAAACAACTTGACTATCAATAGGTCAGGTTGTTTTTGTTATACTGATGAAAGAGAAAGAGAGGGAAAGTATGAAAAAATTACTATTTATTTTTGTATTGAGTGTACTTGTGGTCGGTGCCGTTTTTATGATTTATCTCAAAAGTAATCCGCCACTTGTCATTCAAAGCTATACAAGCAAACAGGACAATGAGGCAGTCAAAATAATAGCGCTTGAAAATAAAGGGCTACGTGAAATTAAACTCAAACAACTTCTTGTGAACGATAAGCTCCCAGACAGCGTAGAGCTTGTCATTAGTAAGTCCGAACCATTTGAGGTAGAAACAAAACTAGAGGGAAATAGCCAAATGTCTTTTCATAAATTATCACAGCGCATAATTTTACCAAGTCGATACATAGATCAACAAGCGATTGGCAAGCAGCCTCAGCATTATGCTGTTCAAGTTCAAGCTTCTGACATTAAGAAAGTAACGATTCACTATGAGTATTTAAAAATACCTTTTACACTAACAGCCGAGCTTCAAGCGGGGAAATAAGGATAAGCGAAGCAAATTTTGTCTTATCCTTTATGCCCGTGTCTATTTCTAAGATTGTTTGATGAAAAGCACCTATCTCTCCTAAATCATGGTAATATTTTAGTAACAGCAATCTTGATACTAGGAGGGACCTAATGGCATTTATCATTTTTGGTATAGTACTATTTATCTGTATTATCACTGTGACGTTAGTGTTAATGAAAAAGCTTTCGAACAATGATATTATGCTTGACGTGACAGCCACTTGTAATGGGAGAAATGAAGACAATCAAACGATAATGAAAATATATTTTATGTATTCAATTGGTCGGGTTGCCAGTCGAAGACGAGAAATAATAGGTAGTATTGAATGGTCTGAAGGTTGGTTGCCAGTTAGCTACAATTTAAAAGAGAACGGTGCTTATCATGAAGAGCGGCTTCTATTTGCAACAACTGAGCAATCCTATTGTACTTTTGACATCAATGCAGCAAAGGCAATTGATGAACAGGGGCGGGGAGAGGGCTATGTAGTTCTTGTGCTGGAAAGTCCGACCCATTCTAATATATCGAGAGCGGGGGTTGTTCTCGCGGTCACAGCCAATATGGTCACATATCAATTATCTGACTCAACGAGCTGGCACAATGATGTTGTAGTCAATTAGCTTAGCTATCCAATGTCTTAGGGCAATGGAAAATACGTTGACGTATCCTTAAAAAAGACAACTAGCAGAAGATTTGAGGCTACTCAGAACGAACCATCGCTTGAGCATTTATGAAATTGGAGCCTTTATTCGAGTTATGGCAAAAATCTATGCTATTGCAAACTACCAAACTCTCATGCATACAAGCATCAACAAATGCTTTGCAGCGTGAATAGACAATTCATAACGTCTCCTACATATGTAGGGGACTTTTTGTGTTTCTATTGTTTGGACGTAATAAATTTGCGATAATTTTTAAAGAGGTGGTTTAAAATTGAAAAAAAGTTATATTTGGGGTGTTCTTTTTGTAGCTGTAGTGTTGAGTATAGGTGTTGCGTTTTGGATAAATGATAAAGAAACAGAGTCCATTGTTGAAGATGATGGGGAAGAATCACTTAAGGAAACGGATTTATCTTGGGTAGACGGTGTTCATGCCGCTATGCTTGATGATTGGCAAAGTGGAGATAAAACGTTTGATGAACGTTTAGTGCAAGAAGTGATGTTAGATATGACACACCAAAAGGTTGATACGCATGTAGAAGAAGGTACAATGGAGATAACAGCGGAACGAATTGATCATTTGATGCAGATAACAGAAGAAGAGGAAGCCGTCTTTTTTCATAATGAAACATATATTGATATATTAAAACGTTGGAAAGAAAATGATTTTTCAACAGTTGAGGATGACCATCAACTACTCCATTCTCTTTATGATCGATGATTTAATTACGCTAATACAGCTTTTGTCCTTATATAGAGGCACTTACACTTGAGTAAGTGCCTTTTATTTTGTTGCATTTACTAAAATACTAAAAAAATCACTATCGTTTACAATGGCATAATTTTCTCGATTATTAACAATATGCAGCGACTTTTTGTCTGAAATAAGATACATTGTATAACCTGTATTTAATGAAATCGTTATTCGGTAATCGTACTCAATGGGGTCTATTGTTGTTTTAGCAAATTTTGCATTCTGAAAAGCTTGTATAAGCTTTTTTTGCGTTTCTTCTGGAATTTCAATTCGTGTAAATATATCTTTTTTATCTGTATCAATGGTATGAACGGTTATAGTCTGCTTTTCCACATTAAAATCAGCGTTTGCTAATATATCCTTTGCGGAGTATTCAGTGTTCTCCAGTACGTCTGTTGTAGAGTTGTTATTTTTCATAACATCTGTTGTAGAATCGCTTTGGTCTTTTTTTACAATTAAAAAACCAACAGTGATAATGATAAGGAAAGACAAGATCATGATGATTTTTTTCATATAGACCCCCCTTTTTTAATTAACTGAATTATAGCAATTTTGGTACTTGAAAGTAAAATTAGGCTGTTTATGGAACCAAATGGTGGGAATATCGTATAGAAAGAAGAAGGATCGTAGGATGGAGGAGGAGTTGGATGTCTAAAATGCCAAGCAAGGGCTACGACGACCCAAGGCTAGAAGAAATAGACGAAGAAATTTGTGTACTGTTGCAACTACGGAAAGAGCAATTCAGTCATACCCCAGGTTTCCCCACTGATGAAACCATCACGGAATGGGCGCAAAAGTATGGCCTTGATGACTTATTTTTAACCATGCTCTTTAGTTTAATAAGATCAGAAAAATACTATCAAGCAAAGGTAGAACCTACAGGCTTTCTTCAATATATTCCCGTATTACAGACAGTTGAAGCGGGAGAACGGTTATATACAGTTTCCTATATTCGCCAATACGAAAATGCAAGTGTGGTCCAGCTATTAATTGACTGGGATGCGCAACAAGACGCTACTCAGCGTATTCATGAAAAATTGGACTGCAAATATTTAAAGTTGTTTATAGATGATCATTACGAATGTCGGAATACGGGTGCGAGCGGCTCGGATGGGCATGAAAGCAATAAGTTTGTGGTGACACCACCCTTACCAGATGACATCCAAGGACTCGACTTCGTGTTTACAGAATATCATGATGTTTTTGAAGAAAAGCCAACAGGATTTACTGTCACTATACATTGTTAGGGGGAAGGCTTGTTGAAAAAATGGATACTTCCACTGGTCCTGTTTATCCTTTTAGCAGGCTGTCAAAGTGAAGAACAAGAGATTCATTACATTGCTAAAAGTGAACATTGGAAAGCGATCTATCATAATAATACCGAGGAAGGCTTACGTTTATATTATCTGGGTGACTCCCATGATTTGGGGCCTTTACAAATTACAATTGAAGGAACAAAAATCACTCAATCGTTGGATGATGCACATTTAAATAAAGAGGGATATTATTCATTCACGAAAAAAGAGAGTGAGAAAATGTTTAAACGTGATGCGAAACCTATAATTCATATGAAATGGCAAACTAAAAGCGAGACTTTAGAAGTGAAAAATCATTAAGAGATAACAAAAATGTGCGAATTGAGCAACGGGGAAATGTAGTGGTCGTGAATAAAGATTAGCGGAACCAAAATACTCCACTTGTGAACGTTATGTCATTTATGATGATACCTTTTATAGTTTTATTTTTCACATGCTGTAATGAGTTGAAAGAGGAAATATGTGATGATCTGCATTGCCGCTACTGTGTACAGCGGCCTGATTACACACTGCCTAGCAATCGTTAATTTTTTCAAATCAGTGTTTGACAAAAAATCCACTATTCGTTATAGTAATTAACAATTTCATGCAAGATGAAATGGGCAATGATAAGGACAAGAGATTTAATCAACCATTTTCAGAGAGGGAGGCAATCGCTGCAAGCTTCCTAATGTCGTGATTTCTTCTTACTACCTTGGAGCCGTGCTTGGAAACTTGCACCGTTTTTTGCAACGTTACAGCAAAATCAATGAGCCGCTAGCAAATAAACTAGTGGGAATTTGGGTGGAACCACGGGTAATAACACATACTCGTCCCTTTGTTGGGGCGAATATGTGTTTTTTTTATTTTGATTCAGCAATTGTTTTTATTTCGAAAACATAGCGACAACGGAATCAAGATAAACGCTCAGGCTGGTGTCATGGATGAATTTTGGAGAGAGCTTTTCGAGCAAACTCCAAAAATCTAGACAGAAACAATGCCGAGGCGCATATTATTACATTTTTACTAAAAGGAGTAGAGAACATGTCAAATCAAGTTATTCACATTCAATTTCCAGATGGTCAACAGCAAGTATTTACGAAAGGCGTGACACTAACCGATATTGCGCAGGCAATTCGTCCCGAGCTTCGTAAAAAGGCAGTGGCAGGAAGTGTTAATGGAACCATCGTTGATTTGACGCACCCGATTATGGAAGATGCTCAAGTTACATTGTACGATGCAAGCTCGAAGGAAGGGATCGAGGTTATTCGCCATTCTACGGCCCATTTATTAGCGCAAGCAATTAAGCTACTATACCCACATGCACAATTTGGGGTAGGACCAGTCATTGAAAACGGCTTTTATTATGATATAGATATTGCCAACACATTAACACCAAATGATTTGCAGCAAATTGAGAAAAAGATGAAACAAATTGCGCAGGAAAATATCCAAATTCACAGGCGTGAAGTATCTCGGGAGGAAGCACAGCGGCTATTTGCACACGATGCGTTGAAGCTAGAGCTAATTGAGGCTATTCCGGTAGATGAAGCGGTAACGATTTATGAGCAGGGAGAGTTTTACGATTTATGTCGAGGCCCACATGTCCCAACTACAGGTAAATTGCAGCACTTTAAATTAATGCATGTGTCAGGAGCTTATTGGCGAGGTGACAGCAGTAAGCCAATGCTTCAGCGCATTTACGGTGTAGCCTTTGCTACAAAAGAAGAGCTGCACAACCATTTTGTCTTTTTAGAGGAAGCGGAAAAGCGTAATCATCGCAAGCTTGGTAAAGAGCTATCCTTATTTATGTTTTCAGAAGAAGCGCCTGGCATGCCATTTTATTTAGCAAACGGTCAAATTTTGCGCAATGAGCTGGAATCCTATTTGCGACATTTACAAGCGAAATATGATTATAGGGAAGTAAGGACACCACTAATGATGAATCAGCGCCTCTGGGAGCAGTCGGGCCATTGGGATCATTATAAGGATCAAATGTATTTTACACAGGTGGATGATCAAAGCTTTGCCTTAAAGCCAATGAACTGCCCAGGACATATGCTCATTTTTAAAAACAGCCTCCATTCCTATAGAGACTTACCAATTCGCATGGCTGAATTTGGGCAAGTACATCGACATGAATTTAGTGGAGCCTTAAATGGTTTATTACGTGTCCGATCATTTTGTCAGGATGATGCCCATATTTTTGCAACACCACAGCAAATTGAGGATGAAATTGCGCTGGCATTAAAGATTATTGACGAGGTGTACAACGTATTTGGTTTCCGCTATACAATAGAATTATCGACACGACCAGATGATTATATGGGCGATTTGGCACTATGGGATCAAGCAGAAGCGGCACTAGAGAACGTGCTAACAAATTTGGGTATTGCCTATACAATCAATGAGGGCGATGGCGCTTTTTATGGACCAAAAATTGACATTCATATTAAAGATGCAATTCAGCGCAGCCATCAATGTGCAACAGTACAGCTCGATTTCCAACTGCCAGAGAAGTTTGATTTAACATATATTAATGAACACAATGAAAAAGTAAGACCTGTTGTTATCCATCGAGCGGTATTTGGCTCGATTGATCGCTTCTTAGGCATTCTTATTGAGCATTTTGGAGGAGCATTCCCAACTTGGCTAGCACCACAGCAAGTACAAGTTATTAATGTTGCAGAAGTGCATCATGACTATGCCAAACAAGTAGTAGAAGTATTACAAGAGCAAGAAATTCGTGTGCAATTAGATGACCGCCAAGAAAAGCTTGGGAAAAAGATACGTGAAGCACAGCTACAAAAAATTCCGTATATTCTTGTCATTGGAGATCGTGAGGTTGAGAACCAACGAGTGGCTGTTCGTAGACATGGTCAGCAAAATTCCGTTGAGCAATCACTACAGCAACTAATAGATGACATCACAGGAGCTATTCAAGAAAAAAGGTTATCTTAATTCCACTGTAGAAAAAAAAGCTTGCTTTGAATGTACGTGTTCAAAGCAAGCTTTTCAATTTTTAGAAAAATTTTATTTCTATTTTTTTGAAATGACTACTAGAATCTACGTGATGTGCATACAATGAATTAAAGGTCCTTGGAACTTTCTAGAAAATGTGAATGTCCAAGTATTACTTCTTGTGTTTCAGCGTCGATGACAAGAAATTTTTGATAGGACTCATCGGTATTGTGCTGAAAGGATGCTAAAAAATAAACTTGTCGATTGGGATGAATAAAAGTATGTTGAGAGAGGTCGATTGTTTCCTGATTACTATTTGTTTGTAAATAAAAGTTTTGTGTCGCATTTTCTACATCTCTAAAAGCCATTTTTTGACGAATATTCAATGAAGCATTAGCATATTCCTCATAAATTGTACGATTAAGCTGCTGATAAAATTCGTCCTCATCACGAAACGATTGAAATTGGTTGTTTGGATATTGATATAGTGTATTGATTTCAGTTGGTGTGCAAAGTGTGGGTGTTGTTTGGTCTACTGAATGTTGAGGTGGCAATAATATTTTAGAAACAACCATAAAAGTTAAGATGAATACTTGCATCATTCAACCTCCAAATGTCTTCTTAAGAAAAACATCGCCTACTTTTACTGTATCTATACATTTCGGCTTGATGAATGCATGCATGAAAGATAAAACCAGCCAAAAAACTTGTCTGGCTTTATCTCAATCTATTCTTTCTTCTATATAGATGCCTCGTTTGATTAGGAAGCTTGAGCTTGTTTTAAATATCTATTAAGTAGGACATCCAATTCTTGACTGTAATCTACTACAATAGGGTGGGTGAAACCAAGATCCTTTGCCTTTTTATACATAATTCTTCGTTTGATCTCAATTTCCGCCTTCAAGAATTGTTTAAGTAATAAGTTTACCAAGATATTTTCCTCCTAATTTTTTATCCATATTCCTGAAATTAATTTCTCATGACCTCGATTCAACTTTTTCATTGTATATCACTTATATTAAAAAAAATGTCATATTGTGTATCGTTTAGCAAATTCGTAATTTAGTCACATGTAGGGACCTTTATCCTGTTTAATAAAATGAAATGTTTTTTATAATGTTGAATAAAATGGTCTATTTAATTCCCTTTTTATAGAAAATTATACCATGCTTAAAACCCTATTCATTGACTTGATAGGGTTATTTGCTTGCTTTTATTTAGAAAAAATTAAGTGAAAAAAAAGAAGGTATTGATCCTTTTATACTATGAAAATAGTTGTGAATAGAAATTGAATTTTCCGATAATTTATCCTGTGATTTTTATCTTGTCACATTTTAGCAAATTCCCTTTTATGTTGTTTAGAATTGTGGACATTTCATTATGTATGGTGAAATGTTGAGAATTTTTGAAATTAATGGAATAATAAAAGATAGATTTGAGGTGATGAAGTGTATGGTGAAAAAGCTAGTTTATGTTGCAGTTATTGCAAGTTTACTAGCAGCATGTGAAGCGAAAGAACCCGCTCAACAACCTACCATTGATGCTGACATCGTCAAGACAGCTGCGACTGACTTTAGTTATGTAGCCAATTTACCATCAGAAAAAAAGGAGCACTATCAGACGTTCTTAAATGACGGCGATATAGCAGTTTTGCAAACCTTTTCGCCAGAGGAGATGGTACTGATAATGCTCGATTTAGTGCACGAAACACGAATAGATGCATTATATGCAATTACTTACCAAAATAGTGCAACTCCTACAAAAGAAAAGTTTGAACAGCAATATATGGATTTACGGGCATATGATTTGTTAGAAACCCATCTAATGTTTCGTTATTATGATCAAGTAGCTATTAATGAAGCGAGCACCCCAGATAGGCAGGTTGTTCAACTGGAAATTTCCGCGAGTAATCACAACTTCGCAAAAACCTTTGCTCTTCAAAGGCAAGATGGTATTTGGAAGATTCTTTTATTTTGATAACAGGGGAGATGAAAAGAATAGGATGACTGTTATGTATTTTGTAAGACATGCTCATGCACATTATTCAGTGGATGAATATCACCGACCTCTCTCGACGCAAGGGATAAAGGATGCGGAGCGTGTTACAAAATTATTTAAAGAGAAACAAATTGAAGCAATCTATGCTAGTCCATATCGTCGAGCAATTCAAACAGTGGAGGGCATTGCGCATGCTCATCATCTACCCATACAAACCGTGGATGCTTTAAAAGAACGGCAGCTTTCAAGTGGAGAGATGACGGATTTTCATGCAGCTATTCAGCGAGTGTGGCAGGAGCCAAGCTTTGCGTGGGAGGGTGGGGAGTCAAATGAACAGGCGACGGCACGTGCTGTCGAGAGCTTGCAATCCATCATTCTTACCCATCCACAGGAGAGCCTTGTTTTAGGGACACATGGCAATATCATGGTATTGATGATGCAATACTTTGATGCCCGCTATGATTACGCATTTTGGCAGCAGCTTACGATGCCGGATATTTATAAACTAACATTCCAAGGTTTAGCACTACAGCAAGTAACACGCATATGGCAAGAGGAATAAAAAAAGAGATACTACAGCAACCATAGTATCTCTCTTGTAGTTATTGGTTAATTTTTCTCCCATTCCGAGCGTAATAAGCCAAACAATAAGATGTCATGAAATGTACCGAAGCGAAAAATTTCTTGGCGTAAAGTACCTTCTTTTGTGAAGCCGCATTTTTCATAGGAGCGAATAGCTGCCTGATTAAAGCTAAAAACTTGAAGCTTGATTTTTTGTACAGCGATGTATTGGAAAATAAAATCTATGAGTGTTTTCATTGCATCAGTCCCATATCCTTTGCCTTGCCACGCTTTTCCGATTGCAATGCCTACAGAGCAAGTACTGTTTTGCCAGTTGACGGAAAAAACACCGCAGGAGCCAATCAGTTGATGGGAGTCCTTTTCATAAATGCCAAAAAAGAATTCCTCCTTTTTTCCACTTATACTATGAAAGAATGCAGTGTGATCCTCTTTCGTTTGAGGAAAGGGAATATCATCATTGGCAAGAAGCAATGTAGTTATTTCACTTTCGTTGGCTACGAAGGCTTTTAAATCAGTAGAATCCATTTGCTGTAGCATAACTGATTGACCAGTTAGAAATGTGTTGACATAGTGTTCCATTTGTTATTCTCCCTTGTATCAGGGCTGCAAGTAGCGTTACAACCCTTTGATTGTTGATAAAACTTTAACGTCTACTGCATTGAACGAACTCATAGGCACAACTCCTTCTTCATGAATACTTCCATAGTAGCATGACGGAATAGTAAAAGTATATTAATGTAAAAAATAAGTTTAATAGAAAGAGGGATTAAAATGCGTACTAGCTATTTTCAACGTTTACTCCAACACTTACCTGAAGAGGAACAACGACAATTAGAGCGTGCAACTGGTGCAACAGATACACAAATTCAGGCATTGCTTGAAGTTTTTCCGGATTGTCCGCAGTCCTTACTAGCATTACTTCAGGATGTCAATGGTACCTATTATTGTAAGCATGGTCAAGAAACAATCTGTGTTCTTGTCCTAGGTTCCGATTTAGGTGACTACCCGTATTATCTGAAATCCGTTGAGCAAATCATTGAAGATTATCATGACAATCGAGAATCAATATATGAACGTTATCAAGAGTTTTTGGAGTATGTCGAAGTCGACGGAAAAATCAATATGCATGTGCCATTAAATGAACGATTATGCTTTGCCGATTGCATGAATAATGGTGGAACATCTAGCCTGTTTCTTGATTTTTCACCAAATGAAGCGGGACAAGTAGGGCAAGTGGTTCGTTATGTGCATGATCCAGATAGCTTTGAGGTCATTGCCTCCTCCTTTGATGATTACTTACAGCAGCTTCAAGAAGGGGACTACGAATTTACAGCTATTTACGAGGAGGAGTACTAAATGTCCATGAAGCTTATGTTCTATGAGGATAGTGCGCAATCTTTAATAGAAGAATATACAATAACAGATGAGCAGCTCCGCTATACAAAGTCACCACAGGAAAATATTGAACTCGCTAGGCAGGATCACAGTCGGCATGCTATTTTAGCCATGGATGGAGACAAGCTGGTAACCTTTTTTGTGCTACATGAAAAAGACGGGGTCAAGCCTTACACTTCTAATGATAAGGCATTGTTAATCCGTTCATTTTCTACTGATTATTACGAGCAGGGTAAAGGCTATGCCAAGAAGGCACTGCAATTGTTACCTGATTTTGTGCGGCAGCATTTCCCTCATATAAATGAGCTTGTGCTAGGTGTAAATGTACCAAATAAAGCGGCGCAAGCCCTTTATACAAAGTGCGGATTTGTGGATGAGGGAAGACGGGTCATGGGATTTCGAGATGAGATTAAGGTGATGAGCTATTCCATGAAGGATGATGATAAATGCAAAATATAATAGAAGCAGGAATGGAGCACTTACAGGTACTTTGTGCGATTGATCAAGAAGTAATTGGCGATCAATCAAGAAGCCATGAAATTCAACAAGCTATTAAAGAGCAACGCTGCCTTTTGTATCAAGCTAATAAGGATGCTGCGGGTTTTCTACTATTTAATAACGACTTTTTTGGTCATAGCTTTATTTCTTTAGTGATTGTCAAGCCTTCCGAGCGGAGAAAAGGGGTGGCGACTAGCTTAATGCGTGCATATTTGGAAGTCGCGAGGACACCAAAGGTATTTTCTTCTACTAATCAATCCAATACAAGCATGCAGCAAGTATTTCAAGCCTTAGGGTTTATTAAAAGTGGCTTTATTGACAACTTAGATGAAGGGGATCCAGAAATTATTTATGTAAAAAAAGCCTCACCACAGGAGTAGGGTGAGGCTTTTACTTATTTTTTAGCTTTTATAAATAAAAAGGACGGACGGCGTAGCTCCTTTTCAAGGGAAGGAAGCTGAAGGATAGCTTCTTTGCTAGGAAGAGGTTCGACTATTTTCTCAATGGTTAACCCGTGGGCAATCAATGTATTGATCATCGTCGCAATGGTACGATGATATTTGACAACCCCTTCCACGAGCCATGTCTGCTCACGCAAGCCCTCTTCATGATAATGATCGATTGCATAGTGAAGACGATTATGCTCGTTATCATAAATCCAATTATCCTCCATTGCTTGACGAGCTGTAGCAATCGGATGCTCGACAGAAAAAACAAAAACACCGTTAGGACGTAGCATTCGAGCTATTCGGTCAATAACCGCATCGAAGTCTTTAACATAATGAAGGGAAAGGGAGCTTGTTATACAATCAAAGCTATTGGAAGGTGCTTCATAATCCTCGATTGCTTGTAGCTGATAGTCAATTTGCGGATGGGCATGCTCTTGTTTCGCCATTGCCAACATATTACTAGAAACATCCAGTGCGGTCACATGCTTGGCCTGATGGTCGATACAATATTTGGCGAACTCACCCATACCACAGCCGATATCGAGAATGTCGCTATTCGTTAATGGTGGTAGTAAAGATTTCATTGTGGGCTGCTCCAACAGACGATTATAATTCAATTCCTTTTGCCTTAATGCTTTGTATTGATGGAAAAATATCGGATTATCATAAATATTTTGTTTCATGGAAAACCTCCAATTTGTGAAACATAACGTTATGTCAATTGTGCGCATCATTATTTTCCCATGGGAGGCAAAAAAGAAATAGACTTTTTTTGCAATTTTTTGTAGGATGTAGATAGAGGCATATCACTTTTTCTATTACCATCTATTTACAGTTAGATGATTTTTTGTTATGCTCTACGTCCTTCAATTCACCTGCTATTTCACCAATTTGTAACAATTCAAAAAAATAAAAATATTTACAGGGAAAACATGGCACCTCTTGCAATCTTGTATCGTTCCTATTAGTTGGAAGCAAATTCCGAAACAGAACATGGGAGGGATTCATGTGAATCAAGAAACCTTATTATCTATTAGCAGCAATTCTTTATTTGTTGCCTTTATCTTACTACTGATTGCAATTGTGCCTTTAGGGCTTGCGGTCAAATCAAAGGGCAAATTATTCGGCAAGCTAGGACTGTTTCTCACGTATGTAGCCTTTGCTTTACAGCTCGTCTATTTTGTGGTGAGATGGATGGCTGTAGATCATGCACCTGTGAGTAATATGTATGAATTTATGACATTCTTTGGCATTATGCTGACAGGAAGTTATTTAATTATTCATTTCCTCTATAAACAAATTGTAGTGGGCTTATTTACTATTCCTGTTTCATTAATCATCCTTGGATATGGAAGCGTTTTCGCGAAGGAAGTATCACCACTTGTTCCTTCACTGCAAAGCCACTGGTTAACTATTCATGTTATGACAGTTGCCTTTTCTAGCGCAATTTTATCAGTGTCCTTTGCTACAGGTTTGATTTATTTATTAAGAACGTTGGATGTCTCGAAGAAATCCATCAGTACATACGGTCTAGAGTTTGTTTTATATTGTTTAGTTGTGGTCATCGGCTTTATCGGTGTTTCCACGACATTTAGCTTTGCCTCAGACGATGTCAAAGTACAATTTGACAATGCGCAGGGACAGTCAGAACAAGCCGTTTACTCGATGATGCCACTTATTGTGACAAAAGGTGCGGTCACAGAAAATGGTGAAGCAGTCGGTATGATTGAAATCACGAACAAAATTGATGCCAAAAAGTTAAATTCCATTGTTTGGGCATTTATGGTCGGTACGATTTTATACGCTGTCATTCGATTAATTACAAGAAAATCTATTAGTGCTTTATTAAAGCCATGGACAAGCCGAGTGCAGCCCCAATTAATGGATGAAATATCCTACCGTGCTGTCGTCATCGGCTTCCCCTTATTCGCATTAGGCGGCCTATTGTTTGCTATGATCTGGGCACAAATTGCGTGGAGTCGCTATTGGGGCTGGGACCCAAAAGAGGTTTGGGCATTGATTACCTTTTTATTCTACGCTGCCTTTCTCCATTTCCGACTATCCAAAGGCTGGGAAGGTGAGAAAACAGCCTGGCTAGCCATCATCGGCTTCGGCATCATCGTATTCAACCAAGTCTTCGTCAATCTAGTAATTGCCGGCCTACATTCCTATGCTTAATTTAGAGTGCACTTGCTTGGAAGTAGACCAACCAGTGCGAGAACTGCTCCAAATCGGGTGGGTAGTGATCCAAAAGGTGAGGGAACCGCTCCAAAGCGAGTTGGAAGTGATCCAAGAGGTGATTGAACCGCTCCAAATTGGGTGGGAAATGATCCAAAAGGTGAGGGAACCGCTCATTAGTGAGGGGAAAGTGATCCAAAAAGTGATCGAACCGCTCCAAAGTGAGTGGGAAGTGATCCAAAAGGTGATCGAACCGCTCCAAAGTGAGTGGGAAGTGATCCAAAAGGTGATCGAACCGCTCCAAAGTGAGTTGGAAGTGATCCAAAAAGTGACCGAACCGCTCCAAATCGGGTGAGTAGTGATCCAAAAGGTGATCGAACCGCTCAATAGTGAGAGGAAAGTGATCCAAGAGGTGATCGAACCGCTCCAAAGTGAGTGAGAGGTGATCCAAAAGGTGACCGAACCGCTCCAAAGTGAGGGGGAAGTGATCCAAAAAGTGATAGAACCGCTCCAAATTGAGTGAGAAGTGATCCAAAAGGTGAGGAAACCGCTCCAAAGTGAGTTGGAAGTGATCCAAAAAGTGATCGAACCGCTCCAAAGCGAGGGGGAAGTGATCGAACTAGTGATCGAACCGCTCCACCAAATCAGGAAATCACACCAATGCAAGGCAGAACCACTTCACCCCGAAGAGAACCTCTTAAATCCTCCGCTTCTCAACAAAAACAGGACGAGATGCTGCATGCATCTCGTCCTATTAATTTTAATTATGCTTTGCGAAGTAGTCTAATGTTGCTTGGCCTAGAACGTTGGCAGCAATTCGTAAGGAGCGTTCGTCGATATCGAATTTCGGGTGATGGTGAGGATATACTTCCTCCCAATTTGGATTTTTTGCGCCTGTAAAGAAGAAGGCACCTGGGATTTCCTCTAAGTAATAGGCAAAATCCTCACCACCCATATTAGGGTCAACCAGTTCAACAGCTGCTACATCTGCAATTTTCTCTGCGGATTCCATAATATGCTCTGTCTCTGCTTCATGGTTAACAACAGGTGGATAGCCTCGTACAAACTCATATTCGTAGTCTGCTTTTGTTAAATAGCATGTGGCCTTTAATAGTTCTTCAATTTCACGCTCTAGCAAACTGCGCTCTTCCTCGTGGAAAGTGCGTACAGTACCTTTCATATACACTTGATCAGCAATGACATTGAATGGATTGAGGGCCTCGATATGCCCAATCGACACTACTGCTGGACGTAATGGATTGACGCGACGTGCCACGAGCTGCTGTAAATTCGTAATAAACTGTGCCGCTAAAACAATGGAATCCTTGGTGTCACTTGGGTTGGAACCGTGGCCACCTTTGCCTTTGATTGTTATATAAATACCATCTGCTGCAGCCATTAATGGTCCCTTCGCTGTTTGTACTTTTCCAAGTTCAGTTGGAGCCCATAAATGTGTACCAAAAATAACATCGACACCTTCTAGGCAGCCGTCCTTAATCATTGAAATAGCTCCACCCGGGGCCAGCTCCTCTGCATGCTGATGAATAAAGACGATAGTTCCTGCTAGGTCATCCTTCATTTTGTTGAGGGCCTTCGCTAAAATTAACAGGGAGGCTGTGTGTCCATCATGTCCGCAAGCATGCATACGACCTTTAATTTTTGATTGGAAAGGTAAGCCTGTTTCTTCTGTAATGGCTAAGGCGTCAAAATCCGCGCGTAACGCTACGGTTTTCCCGGGTTTACCACCTACTAGCTTTGCCACAACACCATTGCCACCTACACCTTCATGAACCTCATGACCTAAGGCGCGATGAAAGGCTGCGATTGTTTTCGGCGTTTCTACTTCCTCGAAGGAAAGTTCAGGATTTTCATGGAAATGACGACGAAGCTGAATCATTTCTTCCTCATATTGCTTTAATAACTCTGCTAATTGTTGTTGTAATGCTGTCATGTAAAACACTCCTTATTTTAAGTAAATATAATCACCAGGTCCTAGCGGTAAACCGAATAGGAACCAAAGAGCAAATAAGATAATCCAGCCGATTGCAAAGAATACCGAGAACGGTAATAAAGAGGAAATAAGTGTCCCGATACCGATATTTTTATCGTAGCGCTTTGCAAACGACAGAAGAATCGCGAAATACGGTAACATCGGCGTTATTGGATTTGTAATCGAATCCCCTACACGATAGGCTATTTGTGTAATCGCTGGGGTATAACCTAAGTAGAGGAACATCGGAACAAAAATCGGTGCAAGCAAAGCCCATTTGGCTGATGCACTGGCGATTAATAAGTTAACAAATGCACAAATTAAAACAAAGCCAATCATCATTGGTAAACCTGTAAAATTTAATGCTTGTAACAGCTCAGCCCCTTTTATGGCTAAAATAGAACCAATATTACTCCAGTTGAAGAAGGCGATCATTTGTGAAGCGGCAAAAGCTAATACAATAAATGGTGCCATATCAGCGATGGATTTAAAAATTTTCTCCGCAACTTCTTTATCGTTTTTAACCTCCTTCGCTGCAATACCATAGGCAAGACCAGGTAATAGGAAGAAGAATAACATGATGGGTACAATGCCTGACATGAAAGGTGAATTTAAAAAGCCGCCTGTTTCAGGATCACGTAAAAGCCCATTCGATGGAATAACTGTAATAGCAATGACTAAAATATAAGCTAGCGTTACGATTCCAGCCCATTTTAATCCTCGTTTTTCTAGGGCTGTCAATGGCTCTAGCTTTTCAACCTCTCCGTTAAACGTACCGAAGCGAGGCTCTGTAAACTTTTTCGCAACCCACGTGCCAATAATGACTAGTAAAAATGTCGAAGCAATTAAGAAGTAGTAGTTCATCGTTGCACGACCAGTATACGTAGGGTCTGCTATATGTGCTGCTGATTCGGTAATTCCTAGTAATAATACATCGAGAGAGCTAATCAAAATGTTGGCACTGAAGCCTCCAGCTACAGCTGCATATGTAATAATTAAACCAGCTAATGGATTGCGACCAATACTCATAAAAATCATAGCTGCAATAGGTGGTAAAATGATAAATGCCGCGTCAGCAGCTAAGTTTCCAACTAAACCTGTAAAAATAATAAAAGGTACAATTAACTTTGTCGGTGCTGACATCACGATCTTCTTCATGACAGCCGAAATTAGCCCTGTTTGCTCAGCTAAACCAATACCAATCATCGTCACGATAACTAGCCCTAGAGGAGCAAAGCCTGTAAATGTCGATACCATTTGCGTTAAAATTAAGATGAGTCCTTCTTGACTTAGCAGGTTTTTGACTTCAATGACCTCATCTGTACCGGGTTGAACTGCTGAAATACCTAGCATAGATAGAACCCATGATAAAACTAGTACTATACCTGCTAGAATAATAAATAACGTGATTGGGTCTGGTAATTTATTGCCTGCACGATCGATTTTATCTAACATGTTGTCAATCCAAGATTTTTTCTTAATTGTTTGTGAATTCCCTTGCATAAATTTCATCTCCTTTTATACTTTATTAGACTTATTCTTTAAAAAATGAATGTCTGTAATTTAAGACATTAAAAATCTATGTCCTTTATACAAAGAAACCATATTTTCTGACTATTTTCAATATTTATTTTTCAATAAGGAGATATATGTATGTATAAAATTAATGTTTTTACCGCAAAACGTTCGCTTTCTTGGGTTCAGCAACTTGAAAAAATTAAACCCGCTTTTTGTAAATTTCATTACTATGCTTATAACGATAATGCACATTTACATGAGCTTTTAGAGAAGCATTTAGATGGGGGAGATGGAGCACTTTTTAGCGGGCAGATTCCTTATTTCTTTGCTAAAAGCTATTTTCAAGAAGTAACAGTACCCATGCATTATTTCGATATTTCAGAGCGTGATTTTTACCGTACCGTTACGGAGCTTTTTTATGAGAAAAAGATAGCTATGAATCGTATCGCCATCGATTTTTGTTATGAGGAAAACGGCTATCTTGGTATTCATGAATGGTCGATAGGTGAAAAACCGTTTCTTTTTAGCCAAACAATGAGCGAGTTCGCTAGTAGCGATATTATCGACAAAGCTGCAGAATGGCACATACAATTGCATAACGAAAACAAGGTTGAGCTAAGCTTTACACGCATTGCAGAAATACGTGAACGATTAGCGCTTCAAAACATACCGTTTATTGCTTTTTACCCATCTCTGTATGCCATGCAATTAACATTGGATCATTTTGTCAAACAGCTTCAAATTCGCCAGCTTAATCAAAACAAAGTCGTTGTTGTACATATTTTAATTCCGATAGACAAATCGAATCTAGATGACTTAGAATATCGGCAAATCGCCTTATATAAAGCGATTTTAGATTTCAAACGACTATATGCTTGTTCGTTTATCGTGCATCGAGAGGCTTCATTCCTTGCGATTATCACGACATATCAGCAATTCTTATCTACAACAGATCAATATACACATTGTCAGTTAGTTGATTTTTTAAATGATAAGCTATCCTTTCCTGTCAAAATAGGGTGGGGGATTGGTGACTCTCTTATTGAAAGTCAGGAGTTTGCTAAAAAAGCCGCAACCCTCTGCTCCTCAAAGGAAACACAGGGCTATATAATTGAAAATACACGAGAAATCGGACCTTTATTATATGCAACAAAGCTACAGTTTGACGATGAAAAACAACAATACTTAAAAACGTTAAGCACTACCTATGACATTCCTTTATTACAATTACAAAAAATTGACGCTATGCTGGAAAAGCTAACGACCACTATCGTCAGTGGCGAATTGCTCAGCACTCATCTTGGCATAACAGTCCGCTCGGCAAACCGAATTTTAAAGCAGCTCCATGAAAAAAATTTAGCACACGAATTGCCAAGCAATACCTCTTCAACACGTGGGCGCCCAAAAAAGTATTATCAAATTACTTTAACGAACAAGGACCTTAACTAAACTTACTATCAAACAGGGGCTTAGTGGACAGTTCCTTGGAGCTTGTATGATATAGCCTTGAAATATGAAAAAGAGACATCCATTGTAGGATGTCTCTTTATGATGCACGTCTATGTTAAGTGAAGATTATAGTTTCACTACATTCGTTGCTTGAGGTCCACGGCTTCCTTCTTCTACGCCGAATTCTACTTTTTGGCCCTCTTCTAAAGTTTTGAAGCCATCTGCTTGGATCGCTGAGAAATGTACGAATACATCGTTGCCACCTTCAACTGCGATGAAGCCAAAACCTTTTTCTGCGTTAAACCATTTTACTGTTCCTTGTGTCATGTAAACACCCTCCCAAAAAAATTCAACAATCAATTGCTTCCATCACATATAAAAAACGTATTCAAAAGCTTGTATTCCTTGTGTATACGCGTTTTTAATCATCGCAACGAAGTAATGTAATTATTACCTTTATTATAGTACAGAATTGTTTGTATATCCAGTATATTCCGTTTTTAGTAAAAGAATTTTTACAATTGTCATCAAATGGTAATGATATTAATCAATCCATGCTTTTTCCTTGGCCACAATGACGGCCTCTGCTCGGGATTCAACATTCAGTTTGACGAATAGCTTCGATAAATAATTTTCTACCGTGCGCTGAGTGACCCCTATAGCTGAGGCAATGGCTTTGTTCGTACAGCCTTGTGCAACGAGCTGTAATATTTCCTGTTCTTTATCACTTAATAATACCTCTTGCTGAACATTAGGTAGGTTGGTACGTTGCTGGACAAAGTCTAAGAAATCGGCTGCCAGCAAAATTTCGCCTCTTAGCGCTGCTTGGATCGTTTGAATCACCTGTTCCTTCGTTGCAAGCTTTGATAATAAGCCATCAATTTTTTTCTCAATGAGTAGCTCATAATAATCGGACAGCTCGTAGCCTGTATAAAGAATAATGAGTGCTTCAGGTTGTTTTTTCTTAATCATTTCTGATAATTGAATGCCATTGATTGGCTTCATATTAATATCAATTAGGAATAACTGAAAAGCTTCGGTATCCATTCTTGGTAAAACAGCTGCACTATCCTGTTCGGTTTCGATTTTGACATTGGCTAAATCCTGTAACAATGTTTTTGTACCATCTAAAACGACAGGATGGTCATCTATAATAAGTATGTTCATCATATGAATCCCCGTCCTCTTGTATTTGTATAAAAATATGCATGCCCTCATTGTGGCTAGATTGGATGGTAATATTACCATTAAAAGCACGGACACGTTCGCGAATGCCATTAATGCCCATGGATGCAGAGGACTGGATCAAATCGTCTATGTCACAGCCTATCCCATTATCGTCATATTGAAGGATAAAGCCATGGGGAACTGCTTGTAATTGGAGCGAGACCTCCGTTGCTTCGGAATGCTTGATTGCATTATTGAAAAGCTCCTGAACGAGACGATAGACCACGAGATGGAGGGTTACATCCTGGAATTGCACCTGATCTATTCGAGCATCTAATAAAAAGTCGGCACGTATCTTTACCTTTTGAATCAGTTTTTTTAAGGCTATTTGTAAGCCAAAGGTATCTAGTAGAGGGGGACTTAAGTTCTCGCAATATTCTCGTAAGTCCTTCGTCGCATTTAATAGTTGCTCACGAATATCCAGCACGGTTCCTTTGTTAATAGTAGGTGAGCCAGCAAGAACATCAAGCTCTCTAGCTAAATGCAGCTGCTCCTGCAAAATGGTATCGTGTAATTCCTGTGCTAAAATACTTTTTTCTTTCTCAATAATATTCCACAGCAATTTATCGAGCCAATGAAGCGGTGTATCACTGGTGTTTTTAATTTGCTGTATGTCACGAACTAAATCCTCAATTTGCTGTAAATTATTGATGGACATGGACACATACAGCGCGAGCAATTCTAACCAAAGCAGCTCTTCCTTTTGTAAGGCATGTTGTATCTCTAACATAATTTTTTCCTCACCAGCATCATGTAGCAGCAGCCGCGTATAGGAACTGGCAAGCTGTGGGGAATCTTCTGTTATCGTACAGATATGAAAGGCTGTCGTGCCTAGTTTTTCGGTAATTTCATATTTAAAACGGTCTAATAATTCTTGCTGGTTTTTTGCTTTCCCCATACGATGAACCGCCGCATATAAATTATGTACATAATTTCCAGTGGAAGAAAAGATAATTTTTCGATACTTAAAATCAATGCGTTCTTTTACATAAAAGCTAGCAATGATAACCAAAAACAGCAGTAAAAAAATACTTGTCATATGAACAATGGAAAGCTCGCCTAAAAATAATAGCGTAATCCCTGCTGTGGCTAGAAGGGCACTGAAAAAGGCCAGTGTTGAATAATAGCGTAAACGGGATAATTGGTATTCAATATCAAATAATCGTTCGTTCACCTGAATAAACAGAAATGAGAATGGAATAAATAATAAAAATAAAGCAGCTATTTCGGCGTGTAATAACGGCTTATGTCCTAAAATTTCAGGTGCCACGAAAAACAATAAAAATGGTAAAAATGGCACAATAAACGCAATGGCAATCAAACGAATTTTAGCTAGTTTCGTCCGTAAGTAACTCGTTAATAAAATATAAATAGCATAGAGCACAAGAATAGCAAATAAGCTCAAGTTTAAGAGAGGTGTCAACTCACGAACAGTTGGCAAAAATTCTCCTAGTAAATCACAGACCGGAATGATAAGTGGAAACAGATATAGCCATTTACTGTCGATATAGGTCCATTTAATTCGTAAGTAGTTGAAAAAATGCTGTAAAAAGTGAAGGAAGAGAACCATACATAAAATAATACATATGCCGATGACAAACTTGCCAATGACATTCCCTCTTGCAGAAGCGCCTGTGCTAATGTAGGCCAGGGAACAGGTTAATAAAAATAGAATCAATAAAAAAGTGGATAGATTATTTTTATTACGCTGACATAAATAAAGTGCAACAACGAAAGCTAAAAGAAAATAAAAGATAGGAAACAAAATTTGTAAATATAATTCTTCCGGCATATCTCGATGCTTTACAGCAATGGTTTGAATCGCCCCATCAGGTTTTTGAATCGTTAATGTATGGGCACTTCTAATGATGGAATATAGCTGAACAGAGCGGTCTTCCAAAGTCGGCTCTCCATCAATGGCTAGAACGATGTCCCCTTTATTAATATTTTTTTGCTGTGCCCATTGAGGATAGTAGCTATCGATGAAGACAGGTTGTCCATTTGTTATATCAACGCTCATACTAATAAAGGGCGACTTGATTGCAATGGCTAATACATAAATGCCAAGTATAAAATAGGTAAGAAAAATACTATATGTCCATTTTTTCATTATGAAACCTCAAGTTTGCTTATGATAATAATCTCCTATATATTATCGCTAATTATTGATAAATTTGGAATACCGAAATGACGCGTTTCGGAAAACCACTATTATTTTTTCGGAATAACGAAATAGTGTTTTCGGACATGGCTATGATAGGGTAAATTTAATCATTGTGACGAATAGGGGGGCTATTGCGTGAAAAAAGGCATTTTATCACTTATTGTGTTTTTCCTCATCGCTATGATCATGAGTCCGTTGACCACGAAAGCCAAAACGGTAGATCAAGAGAAAGTCGAAGTGGAAATTTGTCTCATCGGTAGTGATAATCATTTTGTTTATAAAATTCCGAAGCGTTTACATAAGGATATACCCTACACTGAAATGAGGAATGGCATTCAAGCTTCCTTAGCTAGTCATTGGAAAATTGAAGAAGCTCATTATGAGGCGAATAATTCAAATGTTGCTTACACCTTTTACATAGGGGATTTATTTCAAGAAAAGCAAGATGGGCAGCTGAAGGTATCGATTCCTTATCGTATTTTACTTGGGATGTTTGGGGAACAGGATCCTATTCAATTGCGTATTTTAGCGAGTAAGTTATCCCATTGGACTGTCAATACAAAGGATTGGACGGCACTTGGCTTTATGGAGCCTTTTACTTTTTTAAGTGAGCGCGAATATATATATGAGGGCGCAGTCGACGATTTATTGAACCAAAGGGTGGGTCATTTTAATGGTACGATTCAGAAAAATCAATTATTAGTATACAGTGTCATTTATTTTAGTTTTATTGGTATTCAATTGCTTGCTTGTCTCATTTTGTCGAGACGCTTAAAAAGAAAAATCATTCAAAATCCAGACAATATGCATCAGTTCCGTAGACTGAATTATCTGTATCAATTACTACCAATTTTAATTATTGTTGCCCAAATCATCTTTCTTGTGATGACTGGCCTTATTACAGCATTCGGGCTTTACTTCAGCCCTGGCATCGATTTATTAGTTATCGTTGGACCTATTTTACTCAATATTATTTTACTTCCTAGCTTTTTCGTCACGGCAGAGAGTGAAATCTCCCGGGAGCTTAACAACAAGAATTCCTACCATTCGAGCTAATAATAGACGTACGAAAATACGCTGTAAAATGGTATAATGGTCAACAGCAAACTTGAAGGAGCTGTTGAAGAAAAATGACGCATCCAGAAATGGCGTACTTAAATTTACTACAACATATATTAGAACATGGCACGAAAAAAGAGGATCGTACAGGGACAGGTACATACAGTGTCTTTGGTTACCAAATGCGCTTCGATTTAAGCAAAGGCTTTCCACTATTAACAACAAAGCGTGTGCCTTTTAAGCTTGTAGCGAGTGAATTGCTATGGTTCATAAAAGGGGATACAAATATTCGTTATCTATTACAGCATAATAATCACATCTGGGATGAATGGGCATTTAAAAAATGGGTAGAATCAGACGATTATACTGGCCCTGATATGACGGATTTTGGTCGCCGTTGTTTAGTGGACGAATCGTTTAATGTCCTCTATCAAAAAGAGCTTGCCTCATTTTGTGAGCGTGTTTTAACAGACGATGATTTTGCACAACAGTACGGAGATCTTGGCAATGTTTATGGCAAACAATGGCGTCATTGGACAACCTCTAATGGAGAAAGCATTGACCAGTTACAGGATGTCATTGATCAAATTAAGCATAATCCTGACTCACGTCGTATCATTGTCAATGCATGGAATCCAGAGGATGTCATTAATGCGGGTGCAAAGGGCAGTAAAGCGGCATTACCGCCATGTCATGTCATGTTCCAGTTTTATGTAGCTGATGGTAAATTAAGCTGTCAGTTAATGCAGAGAAGCTTAGATACATTATTAGGCTGTCCTTTCAATATTGCTTCTTACGCCTTATTAACTCATTTGATTGCCCATGAATGTGGACTCGAGGTTGGTGAATTTATTCATAGCATTGGGGATGCTCATATCTATGCAAACCATGTGGAGCAAGTTAAGGAACAGCTTTCACGTGAGCCAAGAGACCTACCAACATTACACATCAATCCGAATAAAACATCGATTTTTGATATTGAGCTTGAGGATTTATCTATTGAAGGATATGATCCGCATCCTACGATTAAAGCTCCTATTGCCGTATAATACTAGCAGCAGCCATTATGGTTGCTGTTTTTTCTTGCTTTCATCTAGTTCTTACTAATCATTTTAGTAAACGGGTAAATAGTTAGATGACTAGTTAAAGAGAAGTTGATTATATTAATTATGGGATTATTAGCATTATTTGGAACAATGGCGTTCGTCAACATAATGGTAGAGGTGAAAGTTGTGAAGAATACACTAGTACTTCAAGCAGAAGAAAGTGAACCACATCCAAGACATCTAGAACAAAAAATTGGTTTGGAGCAACAAATGTTTTCTGTTAATACTGCAAAATTGTCAGAGCAGCAAGTCCTAGAGATGATGCAAATCATTGAGGAGATTCGGCTGAAAGGCTATAAAGAAACACTATAAATGTAAGCGCCTTCTAAGCTATAATGGCTGTGGAGGTGTTTTTTATGAACGTAATTTTTATCGATTCATTTTCAGGGGAAGAATTATTACATATGGTCTCACAGGATGTAGCGGGTATTTTGGCAGCTGCTCAGGGAGAAAGTGTGACATTTCCAGTAGGTCACTTTAAATATGAATTTCACAATTTAGATTTTTATGAGGACAATGGACAAATCCGTCAAGAATTAGTGATTTATGTGAAAAAAATATAAGTCATGCATGGGAAATAGTTAAAGGGAAACAATATTTACAGGTGACAGTGCTTGACTTTTTTCTGCACCTGTAACTATAATGGTTACAACAGGTGGTGATTCATATGGTGAACAGTCGATTTTCGGTGGCGATCCATATACTTTCGCTCATTGCCACAACATCTGATAAAAGCCTATTAACGTCCGATTTTATTGCTGGCAGTGTGAATACAAATCCGGTTGTGGTGAGACGTATGATTGGTGTCCTAAAAAAAGCGGGCTTACTTTCATCACGATCTGGGATGGCCGGCTACGAGCTATTAGTTGAGCCAAAGGATTTAACATTGTTAGCCATTTATCAAGCAATGGATGGGCCAAAGCAGCTTTTTGCGATTCATGATGAGCCTAATCCAGCGTGTGCAGTGGGACGTAAAATCCAACATACATTGGAAGGGGTTTATACATCTGTTTGGCAGGCAATGGAGGAGCAATTACAAGCACAGACGCTTCAGGACGTGCTAGATCAACTTCGTATTTAGACGGAGATGATCTTTTGTATCCAACCTGTAACTAAAATAGTTACAACTATATTTGAGGAGGAAAATTGAATGAAAATAGCAGTGATTGGTGCAACAGGGAAAGCAGGACAAAAAATAGTAGAGGAAGCGTTACAACGTGGTCATGAAGTAACAGCCATCGTTCGTTCGGCAGCAAAGGTAACAGCCTCTATTCCAGTGATTGAAAAAGAGGTTTTTGAATTAACGCAAGAAGATGTGAAGGGCTTTGATGTGGTGGTAAATGCATTTGGTGCACCAGCAGGTCAAGAGGAGTTACATGTAAAAGCAGGTCGTCATTTGATTGCAATTTTCAACGGAATTGACACAAAATTATTTGTCGTAGGTGGGGCAGGCAGTCTATTTGTGGACCCAGAGAAAAAAGTGCGTGTTATGGATACACCTGATTTCCCAGAGATGTTTTTGGCAACAGCCCAAAATCA
>NZ_DAMDAY010000006.1:0-5645 GCF_032093475.1 Lysinibacillus sp.
ACGCGAAATCGATGAGCGATTATATTGACGAAAATCATACCCAGATAAACGATAAATAGCCTCTAGTAACAAATCAATTTCTAAATTTGTTTGCTTATTTAATTGTATATTTTGCTCCAAAGGCTGAAATTGTTCCATGTTCATTAACTCCCTTTAGAAACCAACCATACTCTTAAAACCGATATTAATTGATCTAAATTTAATGGCTTACTAATATAATCTGATGCACCAGCCTGTAACGATTTATCGCGATCATTTTTCATAGCTTTTGCTGTCAGCGCAATAATCGGTAAATCTGTGCGTTTCATTTGTTGACGAATAATAGTCATCGCTTCATAGCCATCCATATTAGGCATCATAATATCCATCAGAATAAGATCGATCTCAGCATTAGCTTGCATGACCTCTAAACATTCAAGTCCGTCTTTGGCCACTAAAATGTTCATACCTCTTTTTTCTAGAGCAGTTTTTAACGCATAAATATTACGGTTATCATCATCTACTATTAAAATATTTTTCCCTTGGAAGACCTCTACTTCTTGTTGAAGAGCTTCCTCCATTTCTTGTGGTTGTTCTTCTATTTGTTCCTCTTCTACCGTCGTAGCGGCAACTTCGTTCATAGCAAGCTTTTGGCAATGTTCCTCTTCAATTCCATTTGGTAAACTTGGAATCGTTAACGTAAAGCTACTTCCTTGTCCCTCTGCACTTTGCAGCGTAATCCAGCCACCAAGCAGCTTAGCAAATTCCTTACAAATTGAAAGACCGAGCCCAGTTCCACCATATTTCCGAACTGTAGCACCATCTGCTTGCTGGAATGATTCAAAAATTAGCTGATGCTTGTCTTTTGGAATACCTATCCCTGTATCAGATACGGTAATTTCCAGCCAATCTGTGCTTATGTCTTGCATATTATTTGTTAATTGTTGTGGTGTTAGCTGGTTAATGGCTAATGATACAGATCCTTGTTCCGTAAATTTAAACGCATTTGATAATAAATTTTTTATGATTTGATGGAATCTCTTTTCATCCGTATAGAATACATCTACAACATGATCTGCCTTTGAAATATCGAATGCTAAATTTTTCTTCATTGCAACAGGTGCAAAGGTATGTTCAATTTGCACTGGTACTTCACTCATATTCACTTCATTAAAAATGATATCAAGCTTCCCAGCCTCTACTTTTGATAAATCTAAAATATCATTGATTAAAGCAAGTAAATCTTCTCCAGAAGAATGAATCACTTTAGCAAACTCTGTTTCCTCGTCTGTTAAGTTTTGTTGACTATTTTCTGCTAGCATCTCCGATAAAATTAATATGCTATTTAAAGGTGTTCTTAATTCATGTGACATATTTGCTAAGAACTCGGATTTATAATTAGAATTAAGTATTAGTTGTTCTGCACTTTCTTCTAATTCCTTCTTCGCCCTCTCCAACTCTTTAGATTTAGATTCAGCCTCTTTCGTGCGCTCTTCTAGTTGCTCATTAATCATTGTCAGCTCTTCTGTTTGCATTTGTAACTCTTCAGATTGTGTCTGAAGCTCTTCTGACTGAACCTGTAATTCTTCTGTCATTGCTCTGGATTCATTTAATAGACGAACAATTTCCATACGCCCTAACACACTATTCACTGTTAAGCCAAATGTTTCAGTAACTTGCTGCACTAATTCTTGCTGCAACTCACTAAATTTAGTCATTGTTGCGATTTCTACCACTGCTATAACTTCATTCTCAAAAATTATAGGGATCAATAAAATATTTTGTGGCCTTACTTCACCTAAACCCGTTCTAATTAAGCGATAGTCTTGCGGAATATTATCATAAAATAATATCCTTTTTTCTAATGCGCATTGACCGATTAATCCTTGTCCCATTTTAAAGCTTTCAATACCGACACGGTCATCTCCATCAGCAAAAGCAGCCTTTTTCACAAAATGTACTTGTTCCTCTGTTACTTCTCTGACATAGAATGCACCAAGGGAGGCTTGTGTTTTCTGTGCTACTTCTGATAGGAAGATCTCAGCTAATTTTGTAATTGCTGAAACACCTTGATATTTTGTCACGATTTCTGCAATATTACTTTGTAACCATTCTCTCTTTTCTACTGACTCTAACAGTATATTTGTTGCTTCAGCAAGATCATTTATTTCATCATTAGAGCTCACATGGATTCTTCTCGTGAAATCACCTTTCGTAGCAGCCATTTCTTTAATGGTTTGTGTAACTTCCGTTATCGTTCTCACGATTGAACGTGAAATTCCACTAGCTATCACAATGGCAATGACAGAAACTAAAATTAAGATCCCAAATAAGCCACTTGTTAATTTACTATTCTGTTTGTCTAATTGACTTGCCTTTGCTTGTGTATAAGCATTTTCAGTTGAGCGGAAGGAATCAAATAATTTGCGCATTTTCTCCATATCTTGGCGCCCACTATCTACTTTAAAAAATTCATTCAACGCTTCTATATTATTATCCTTTTTCAATTGGATTGTTGGCTTACCTGAAGTATTTATCCAATGTTCAATCGTTTCCTCTATCTCTTTTAACTTTTCCTGTTGAGAAGGTTTTTCCTTCATTTGCTGATAGAGATTATTAAAATCTAACTTCCAATTTTCAGCCGCATTATCATAGGGCTCTAGATAACTTGGTTCACCTGTAATGATGAAACCTCGCTGACTCGATTCCATATCTAATACATACTTTTCAATCTCATTGGTTAAAGTTTGAACATTGGAATCGTATTTAATAATAAAATTCCGTTCTTTTTGTAAAGAAGTAATTTGATTATTTAATATGACAACGGCAGCAAGTAAGCAAAGAATGATTACGATATAACCTAATGTAATCTTGGAGCGTATACCCAATTTCAATTTATTTAACATTTGGTTTTCCTACCTTTACCTTTCTTTCACTTTATTATTATTACTAGTATACATGCAAAAATAACTAATTATCTCTTCTTTTAACATTCACAATAAAGAAACTTTGCCAATTTAATATTAATAAGTCTAGAATTTTTTCATATACATCATATAGTGAACGAATTCTAATTAAGGAGAGAATACATGTGGATATCATCGTAAGGCCAGGAGATTCACTTTGGCATTTTAGTGAAGTGTTTAACATACCACTTCAACTAATTCTAGATTCCAATAAAAATATTAATCCCCAATTTTTAAGAGTTGGACAACGCATTCGTATTCCTGGTTTTATAAACATTAGCTATCAAATCAAACAAGGGGACTCTTTTTGGCAGATTGCACAGAGTCGAAACCTGCCCCTCATCGCCATATTACTCGTTAATCCTGGTCTCAACCCCAATCACTTACAAATAGGTCAGATCATTCACATACCTCAACGCATTACATGGCGCTTAGTTGAAGGTAAACAAAATTACACGTACACTCATATGATGAATGATATAAAAAAGCTGCTCAACGTATATCCTTTTCTCCAAAGTACAAGCATTGGGAGCTCCGTTTTAGGGAAAGAACTCCCTGAGCTTTTAATTGGCAATGGAGCTAAACGTATTCATTATAACGGCTCGTTTCATGCGAATGAATGGATTACTACACCTATTATTCTAACATTTTTAAATGACTATTTGCTCGCCCTCACTAATCAAAGTAGTATTCGTGGCATTTCTCCATTTTCTTTATATCAACAAACATCCCTTTCTATAGTACCCATGGTGAACCCTGATGGAGTCGATTTAGTATTACAAGGCCCACCAAGTGATGAAGCATTAAAAAATCAATTGATTACATGGAATAATGGGAGCTCCGATTTTTCTGGTTGGAAAGCAAATATCCATGGGATCGATTTAAATGATCAATTTCCTGCAAAATGGGAGCTAGAAAGTGCCCGCAATCCCAAATCACCTGGCCCTAGAGATTATAGTGGGGAAAGGCCTTTATCTGAACCCGAAGCCATTGCAATGGCCAACATGACCAAGCAACGTGATTTTTTAAGAGTTCTAGCATTTCATACACAAGGTCGCGTTATTTATTGGGGCTTTGAAAATCTTGAGCCCCCAGAATCCGAAGTCCTTGTGAATGAATTTAGTAGAGTTAGTGGCTATGAGCCCATTCAATCTGCAGGTAGCTATGCAGGCTATAAAGACTGGTTTATTCAAGATTGGCGTAGACCGGGCTTTACCGTTGAGCTGGGAAGTGGTACAAATCCTCTCCCCCTCAGCCAGTTTGATGACATTTATGACGAAGCTTTAGGGATTTTCCTCGCTGCATTGTATATGTAAAAAGATTGTGCGAACTCCACTCACCATGAAAGAATCCTTTTAGGATTTTCAGTGAGTGGAGTCTTTTTGTGTGGTATTGTCTCGGCATACTAGCACTATAAAAAAGAAAACAAATTACTTTGACAGGTAGAGTAATGTTTGCTAATATTACTCTAACAGATAGAGCAATAAATAAAGTAGGTGACTTATGGTTCGCAGTGATATTATCCGAGGACATTTGGATTCGATTATTTTACGGCTAATTTCAGAAAAGGATCGTTATGGCTACGAAATTTCTCAGGAAATAAGTCTCCGTACAAACAATCGGTTTCAAATCAAGGAAGCAACTTTGTATGCAGTTTTTCAACGACTTGAGAAAAAGGAAATTATTGAAGCCTATTATGGAGATGTTTCACATGGAGGCAAAAGAAAGTATTACCGTATTACTCCATTAGGTAGAGCCTATTTAAATGAGTTAGTGAAAGAATGGTCGGAAGTAAAAGAAATAATCGATTTATTTATGGAGGGCTTAGAATGAAAAGAATAAAAAACCATATTGATGAGCTTTTTAAAGATATTCCTCGTAACAACGAGACTGAAATGGTAAAACAAGAGATTATTGAAAATCTTGAAGAAAAGGTATTTTATTTGATGGATCAAGGAAAAGAACAAGAAGATGCTATTAATAAAGCAATTGTAGAATTTGGAGATATTGAAGACTTAAAAAAAGAATTGGGCGTTAAAGAGCCTGCAAAGAAAAACATGGCAAAATTAAATTTAGAGTTTTCAATTTGGGGAAGTAGCTTAATTATTGCCTTTTTTATTTTCATTAATCTTTATTACACGCCGCATACAATTTGGGCAATCTATCCGATCTTCGCTATTCTATGGTGGCCTTTATCTATGTACTTTGTGTGGACGCGTAAGAGATGGGGTGAATAATCATGAGGAACTTTATTAACTTTTCTATAGCTGGGAGCTTGATGACAATGATTTTCTTAGGGATTGTCAATTACACGACATCGCCTCAAACAATGTGGTTTATCTACCCTTGCATACTGCTTCTACTATGGCCTATTACATTATTTTTTATGTCAAAAAAAATGTATAAACAATACTCTATCGTTTGTAGTGCTATAATTATCTCGTTTCTTATTATCGAAAATTATCTATACGCTCCAAATCATTTATGGTTCATTTATGCCATCTATCCGATTATCTGGTGGCCACTTCTAATGTATTTAGGAGAAAAAGCAAAGACGTTACAAACAGCACTTATTGGCTGTGCTTCTACAATTATATATTACGCATTGCTAAATATCATGGTATCTCCACAATATCCTTGGGCGATTTATCCCGCATTTTTAGTCATGTGGTGGCCTCTTGCTTTATATCATGCTCAACG
>NZ_DAMDAY010000006.1:5655-59105 GCF_032093475.1 Lysinibacillus sp.
CGCAAAACTTTTGTAGCCTTCTCCGTTACAGCTACATTGCTAATTAGTATCTTTTTCATTACAGTCAATGTTATTTCTTCACCAAGCGTTATATGGGCAATTTACCCTATTTTCGTGACACTATGGTGGCCACTAAGTATGTACTTTTATGTCTATAAAAGAAGAATGTATCACGCTACTTTTGTGAAACGAATGTAAAAAAGAAGTCTATTAAAAAATTCATAATATACCTTGATATGATGTTTCCTTTCTTTTATTGGCGCTACTATTCCCACCATGGACTCATCTATAAAAGGGGCTAAGGTACTTGTAGCTTTTAAACAATTATTAATGATTGGAAAGGTTAATTTAGTTGCTATATAATTTAACCATTAAATATTTTAACGGACGTGATTATATGGCTGAAAGTCTACACAATGTAGAGATTATTATGAAGGAAATGCTAGATATACAGCAAAAGTCAAAAATGTTTGTAGAGCTTTTATCTAAAGGGGAAGCGTTATCACAAAACCAATTAATTTTACTCCTGCAACTAAAAATAAATGATGGTATGAAGGCGACAGAAATTGCCGAATTCTTCAGTATCACTCCTGGAGCTGTCACTTCCATGTGCGATAAACTGGAAAAACTAGAGCTGATACAACGAATTAGAGAAAATAATGACCGCCGTGTCGTCAAAATGACTTTAACAAGCAATGGGGACAAAAAGGTTCAAGAAATCTTTTTAAAGTTTTCACAGGATAAACTCATAGATATGGCCAATATTTTACGTGAAGTAAATCAATTAATGAATAAAATTTTTTAGGATTTCAACAAATTGAAATCCTTTTTTATTGCCTCAAAATTAGGGAATTCATTTGTTCTTGACAAAGGGAAGTTGCATATACTTTAATTAATATATATTTTAGTAATTAAAATATATATTAATTAAAGTATATGAGGTGACTTTTATGTTTCAACAACTGCGTACCCTAACACTTACGAATGGCCGTATTAAACATTTGGATATTGAGTATGAGCAATTAAATATTCGTGGAGCCGTAACAATACATCAAGAAGTTCGCATGCAAAAAGTGTCTACTCATGGCCATAGCTCATTTTATTTTCCCGTTATTGTCCATGAATTTAACAGCACAGGTTCATGTACGTTAAAAGATTATTGTGAAATCGATGAACTAACAAATGCAGGTAACCTTAAAGTAAAAAAAGGTTGTGTCCAAAAAATCAATAGTACCGGGAAAGTAATAATTGAAGGGAAACTACAGAGCGAACATTTTGAGGCTCTTGGTGTAGTGAAAGCCGCTGAATTAGTAGCTAATCACTTTCAGTTGAAATTATCAGGAGAAAGTAAAATTGGCAGGCTGCAAGCTGAAAATGTAATGATAAAAAAAGATCGAGTGACACTTCTTCCATTATTTAAGAAAAGGTTAATTTGTCACACAATCTGTGGAAAACAGTTAAAGCTATCTTATACAAATGCACAAATTGTGGAAGGTGAAGTAGTTATAGTAGGAGAAAATTGTCTCATCGAAAGGCTTTATTATACAGATGATTATTCAATCGATTCAAATGCAGTCGTGCATCATATTATTCGGAGGGAAATAGAATGATATTCCTAAAAATGCTACAAGCTTTTTTTTGCTCACTAGCTCTTGTTGTATTGTCAGTTCTATACATTGGCTTACTCTTAAGTGCTATACTATCTATATTCTCTGGCTTTTTACGAACATTCGGACTGGATCAAATTAAAATGAGTATCTGGTACGGTGTAGATATACCTATTATTTTCAGTATCCCTCTAGCACTTCTAGTAGCTGTACTTCTGTTCTTTTGCGCCACATACATCAAACGTTCTATTGTATTCTGTATATCCAAACTTCGCGTTTAGAATAATCAAGAAAAGGCATATTCTTTTGGGAAACTGCCTTTTCCTGAGCAATACGATGACTCTTTTTATTAAGGTAATCATTGTTCCATTCTCAGTTATCAAGTATTAAGGAACATTGCTAAAGCTCCCCTTCTAGAAAATTGATGATGTAGACTTCTGGTCTAGCAAGAAACTCTGTAAAGCTGCATAAATCAGCGTATTCTTCATGCTCCACATCATAGCACCCAATTTGGCCCTTTCCATTTGGGTTCCACACTACTTCTATGTCAGAATAATTATCAACATATGCCGAAAGTCGGAGAAGTTTTTGACGACCAAGCTTCATCTCAATTGTGTCTGTAAGCTTAAAAAACTCAATATACTGAATGTCATAATCATTTGGTGGAAGTTTAAGATACAATTTATCACCCGTTAGAAAATCGACCAATTCATCTGGTAAATTATATTTATTTAATGCATATTTTTTATTTACTATTGAATGAAGTTCCGCAGGTTCTTGTGCTTTCAAATAATTCGCTAGCTCTTCATTTTTCAAACCTACGGCAATAGTATAAGCTCTTTCTCCATTTTTCTCGGTTAAAGAGACATCTGCACCACGTTCAACCAAATATTTCACCATAGCAATTTTCCCCATGCGTGAGGCAATAGTTAACGGTGTGGCAGCATAGGGGTAAACCATGTCAGACTTTTGATAATTAATATCTGCCCCCTCATCGAGTAAATAAGTGACTGTTTTCATATCATAATTAGCTACAGCCTCACGTAATACGGCCCCACCATGTTCTTTAATATCTAGTCCGAGCTCATGAATAAGTGGGATATTTTTTTTATTCCCATAGTAGGCCTGTGAAAAGGCTCCAGAACCAACCTGATTATATCCATCTAGATTTGCCCCTTGTTTGACAAGGTAACGGATGATATTCTCCTTACAATATCGAACAGCAACTAAAAAAGCAGGGTTTTTTTCGACATTCAAGTTGACATTATATTCAACTAACAGTTTTACTACATCAAATTTTTGTAAAATCAGTGCTAAGTTTAATGGACTTAACGTGGTATGCTTACTTAATATAAAATGTTCTTCAATATTCCAGCCCCTATTCTTTGCTACTCGTAAAGCGGTGATATTACCAGTATAAATATGCATTGCAATCTCTGGTAGCTCCTGAAATGTCCCAATATCTTTTAGCTTAATCATCTATTGAATGGCTCCCTTCCTACATTTACGAAAAGTATAGAAAACAACCTATAACAAAACAACAGGATATATGGCTCCAGTTTTAAAAAGATCATGATGAAGTCAAAAAGATTTATACTAATTTTTATAGTTACTTTGTTAAAATTGTGGCAAGCATTAAAAATTTCCCAGGAAAAGGCATACAAAAAGAGCTCTCAATTTTAAATAGATTGAGAGCTCTTCCTTATTTATTTCAAACCTAGTGCTTTATCTGTTGTTGCATTAATTTCTTTTAGAAGCTCTGGGTTTTCTGCTAAAGATAAACCATATGATGGAATCATTTCTTTAATTTTTGGTTCCCACTCTTTGATATGTTGAGGGAAACATTTATTAAGAACCTCAAGCATAACATGTACAGCAGTAGACGCACCTGGTGAAGCTCCGAGTAAAGCTGCAATTGAACCATCAGCAGCACTTACAACTTCCGTACCAAATTGAAGTGTACCTTTACCGCCTGCTTCTGTATCTTTAATAACTTGTACACGTTGACCAGCAACGATAATATCCCAATCATCACTCTTCGCGTTTGGAATGAACTCACGTAACTCTTCCATACGTTGTTCTTTTGAAAGCATAAGCTGCTGGATTAAATACTTTGTTAATCCCATCTCTTTAACGCCTGCCGCTAATAAAGTTGTGATATTATGCGGTTTAACAGAAGCAAATAAATCCATATTTGAGCCTGTTTTTAAGAACTTAGGTGAGAAACCTGCGAATGGTCCAAATAGTAGTGATTTTTTATTATCAATATAACGTGTATCAAGATGCGGTACTGACATTGGTGGAGCACCAACTTTTGCTTTTCCATACACTTTTGCATGATGCTTTTCAGCTACTTCTGGATTATTACATTGTAAGAATAGACCACTAATTGGGAATCCACCAATATGTTTTCCTTCAGGAATACCAGATTTTTGTAGTAATTCTAGGCTTCCTCCACCAGCTCCAAGGAAGACAAATTTCGCTGAATGATATTCCATTTTACAGCCGTCTAAATCATGCACACGTACTTCCCATGAACCATCACTAGTTTGTTTTAAACTTTCAACACTGTGTTTGTAGTTCACATCTACATCTTGTGCTTTTAAGTGGTCAATTAACATACGTGTTAAAGCACCAAAGTTAACATCTGTACCAGTGTCAATTTTCGTTGCAGCAATATCTTCACCAGCTGGACGATTTTCCATAATAAGTGGAATCCATTTTTTTAGTGTTTCAGGATCTTTTGAGAATTCCATTCCTTCAAATAAAGGATTTTTTGTCATCGTTTCATGACGTCTTTTTAGAAACTCAACATTTTCTTTCCCTTGTACTAAACTCATATGTGGTAAAGGCATAATGAAGTCTTGTGGATTATTGATCAGCTTATTGTTTACAAGATACGACCAAAATTGTCTTGAAACATGGAACTGTTCATTAACATTAATCGCTTTTTTGATATCGATTGATCCGTCTTTTTTCTCTGAAGTGTAGTTCAGCTCACATAGTGCAGCATGTCCAGTTCCAGCATTATTCAATTCGTGAGAACTTTCCTCGCCTGCTTTCTCAAGCTTTTCAAACACTGTAATTTTCCAATCTGGTGCTAATTCTTTGAGTAATGTTCCCAAAGTTGCACTCATGATTCCGGCACCAATTAAGATAACATCTGATTTAATTTGTCTGTTACTCATTTTTACCTTCCTTATATATTAAGATTTGCAGAAAGGATGTAAGCACTCCTGCTTTAGAAGTACTGTAAGCCATGGAGCAACCTCGGAGCACACCATTTCTGTATCAATTATTACCTTATTGCAGTTTATCACAATTAGTTCAAGAATAAAATATCAACTATTTATATGAGAGTTATCCGCTTTTTTCGAGTCTTTCCGTTCATAATTCAAGCAAAAAACTCACTTTTTCTTACGGATAAAACTAGGATTATTTAAGCTTTTTGGAATAATCGGCCTAAAAATGGTTGACATTTTCATAAAAAATAGGTTCTTTTTTTATTATATCTATATAATAACATAAAATTAAGGAGCTCGTCTTGTTTCTGAACTAACTCCCTACTCCTTAAGTTTAATCATCGATTGGACTTTTCATATGCCAGCCATCTATACGAAAACCACCCATTTTTTTGAGTACATAATTGACTAATGCTTCAAATAACTCCATCTTCTTTTGAGCATCATCTTCTTGCATTGCTTTCATAAAAGATTTTTTAAAGTCATCATCTGGAAATACTGTCTTACAATATTTTTGTAGATACAGTGGATCTTCAAGATACGCACAGATTTGATAAGAAGGTATCATTTCTAAATTCAAAAAGTGACAGTACTCCGTAAACAAATTAGCTAATTCGTTATGGTACGTAAAGGTAAAGTCTTTCCTATCTTGTTCATAACAGTCCTTTAAATTATCTAATGCATCCCATAATCCGTATTTTTTTATTTCTAAGACAGTTTTATTCACTTTCTTATATCTTTTGCTTAGCCACTCTTCTGCTTCATATTTTAGGTCTTTTATTATTCCAGTATAATCATATAAAATTCTACCTGTTTTAAATTGCACCATCGACATAGTTCTACGCTTGTTAAAATCATCTAGGAAATACCGACGAATTTGACTTGGAGGATTAGCAAAGTATTCAATTAGAAACCCATTAATCACTCGATTGCCTCTTTCCCGCCATGCCACATCTTCTGCCAAAATAATATGTACATCGATGTCAGATCGCTTAGAGGGATTCCCCGTAACATAACTCCCACAAACAAGCGCTCCTATAACCTCATCTCTGTCTTGCCAATCTTTTAAGAACGTTTCTAGTGCTGTTTTCCATTTGTCCAACAATTAATCAATCCCTTTTGTAATTTTTAATAGTATTATTTTTTTCTTCAGTCATTCCCTATTTCTATAATAGAGTTCATTGAATAAAAAAACCGTACTCTCTTTCAAGTACGGTTCTTAGTTAAAATAAACTTGATAAAAATGTTTGCATAGATGTTGGTAATAGCTGATAGAACAGTCCTTCATATTTAATATCGAGTACGCCCGCAATGATGATAATAACGATTATGAAAAATAAAAGAATTTTCTTATTTTTAGAAGTCCACTTCAATAGATTCACTCCCCTGACTTTATAGTAAGCATGTTCAGTATAGATGGGTTTATATAAAGTAGTCATCCCTAATTTATAGTTGTCACTTAATTTTATAATGTCACATAAATTAAAATAATACGGTAAAATCGATCATTATGTAAGAAAGGAATGACTATGGTAAATTTTAAATCTTTTCGTGGTGTGATAACAAACATAAATAATTTTCCTGTAGGACAAAATGGGGACCGAGAGGGCTGTTATAAAATGATGACTGTAGAAGATGGAACTGGTGGAGTCGTAAATTTTATCATTTCTCCTTCTACTTATTTTGTAAATCAAGAAATCGTTACAACAGGTCAATGGGTTACAGGTTATTATGATGGTGATGCACCAGTACCAATGATTTATCCACCACAATATCGTGCATTGATTGTTGTCAAAGAAAGTAATTATCAAAATGTTAAGGTGGACTATTTTAATAACCAATTAGTTAGTAATGATGGACAATTACAATTAAATCTTTCTTCTACTACTATTATTTCACTTAAAAACGGTCAACCTTTTTCAAATAATCCAGCTAATCGCAACCTCATTGTCATTTATGGTCCTACTACTAGAAGTATTCCTGCGCAAACTTCACCATATGAAATCATTGTTTGGTGTTAGTTACATCACTAAAATGATAAACGGCTTAGTTCCCTCTTTATGGGTGTAAGCCGTTCATATTTGTCATTATCTATTCATATCATTTTTCATTTCATGCAATTGCTGTTTAATCTGATCCAAATATTCTTTATTTTGCTGAACAGTATCTAAATGTTCACCATATTGCTCTGCATTAAAACGAGCATTTTCTGCATGCTTAATTTGGTTAAAGGCATGCTCTATTGCTATTTCTTCTGGATGTGACTTTGCATGCTTTAACATGCGATCAGCCTTTTGTACAGAATTACTAAACAATGTACTAGGATGATCCTGCTTCCAACTTGTATCTGAGTGTTTAGCCAATTGATACATCTTCCCTTCCTAAAGAAATTTCATTGTTCTAAAAGTAGTATTATGAATTGCTTAGGAAATATGTATGGAAGAAAATTAAAAAACAGTATTTCCCAGGACATAAAAAGAACTAAGGCTAAATCCTTAGTTCCTCTCAATGTGTTGAATAGATAGTCAAATATAAACTAGTGCCACGCAGTTCTCTCACTAACCGGTTGTTTGATACCTGTTTTTCCTTGCGTTTCAGCAAAGTTCTTGACCTGTGATGAAGCCGCATCAAGCCCAAATTCAGCACCAAACTCTTCCTGAGGAAGTTTCTGACGCTGCTGAATTGATTGCTTTGCACTTCTCGTTCCATTTGCTTTTGCATTGTTACGATTTGTTTTCATATTTGACATAACCATCCTCCATCGATTATTTGAAAAGTTTCAAAACCGTTTATTTGGTTTTTTAAACTTCTCACTCTAAAGTTTGTCCATCGAGGAATAAAAGAATGTGCATTAAATTTTCTATTTAGCTAAGGATAATGTTGAGGCTTTTTCAATGTTAAGTCGCTTGCAATCTTATTTTCTTTCTGACTATAATACTTGTATACAAGTATACTCTGGATCGAAAAGGTGATATTATGAGCGAATTAAAGGATTACTTATATCCACAAAAATGGCTTTCTAAGGCTTCAACAGGCGATCGCGTAGCATATGAACTTAGAATGCGTATTATTTCAGGATTAATTGAAAGCGGTACCATTCTTTCTGAAAATAAACTTGCAGCAGATTTTGAAGTAAGTCGTTCGCCCATTCGTGAAGCATTAAGAATATTAGCGGCTGAAAATATCATTCGATTAGAAAAAATGGGTGCTGTTGTCCTTGGTTTATCGGAAAAAGAGATTGAAGAAATTTATGATGTTCGATTGCTGATTGAAACATTTGTGTTTGAACGTCTTATAAAAATGGATACAACTAACTTAGCGCTAGAGCTTAGCAAAACATTAGAAATGATGAAGGTTGCCATTAAATATAACGATGCAGACGAATTTTCTTATCAGGATATTATGTTCCACGAGGCAATTATTCGCTCCATCGGACATTCCTATATCACCATGATTTGGAATAATTTAAAACCAGTAATGGAAGGCTTAATTTTATTATCAATGCGTATGCGCTTTAAAGAAAAATATGAGGATTTTACTCGCATTGTGAAAAATCACGAACTCTATATTGATGCTATTAGAGCCAAAGATCGAGAGCTTATGATCAAATCCTTACATGAAAATTTTGATGATGTTCAAGGCAAGGTAGAAGACCTATGGCGGTCACAGCAAATGCTATCTAAAGGGGTTGAGCCACAAAATGACTAACTATATGTTAGGTGTTGATATAGGGACTACTAGTACAAAAGCTGTGTTATTTAGTGAACAAGGTAAGGTTATTCAACAAGAAAATATAGGGTATCCATTATATACGCCTGATATTTCAACAGCTGAACAAAATCCAGAAGAGATTTTTCAAGCTGTACTGCAAGCCATTTCTAACATTATGAAAGTCCATTCAGATAAATCATTATTATTTGTGTCCTTTAGCAGTGCTATGCATAGTGTAATCGCTATAGACGAAAATGATTTACCGTTAACACCTGTTATCACATGGGCAGATAATCGTAGTGAAGCTTGGGCACATAAAATTAAAGATGACTGGAATGGTCATGAAATTTATAAAAGAACAGGTACACCTATTCACCCAATGTCACCTCTAAGCAAAATTACTTGGCTTGTGCATGAACATCCTGAAATCGCGTGCAAAACAAAGAAATATATCGGTATTAAAGAATACATTTTTAAAAAATTCTTTAATCAATATGTCGTCGATTATTCATTAGCCTCGTGTATGGGCATGATGAATCTCCACACATTAGATTGGGACGAAGAAGCGTTAACTGTTGCCGGTATTTCGAGAGCACAATTGTCGACACTCGTACCAACAACTCAATTATTTTCGAACTGCAATGACCTTTTAGCTAAACAAATTGGTATTGACCCACAAACACCTTTTATCATTGGTGCAAGTGATGGCGTACTTTCTAATCTAGGTGTGAATGCCATTCGAGAAGGTGAAATTGCTGTCACAATTGGGACAAGTGGTGCTATTCGCACTATTATTGATAAGCCTAAAACTGATGTGAAAGGTAGAATTTTCTGCTATGCCTTAACAGAGAATCATTGGGTCATTGGTGGACCTGTAAACAATGGCGGTATGGTGCTTCGCTGGATTCGGGATGAATTTGCTTCATCTGAAATTGAAACAGCCAAAAGACTCGGGATTGATCCATATGAAGTATTGACCAAAATTGCAGAACGTGTAAGACCGGGTGCTGATGGATTGCTATTCCATCCGTATTTATCGGGTGAACGTGCACCTTTATGGAATCCAGATGTACGTGGATCATTTTTTGGTTTAACCATGTCGCATAAAAAAGAACATATGATACGAGCAGCTCTTGAAGGAGTTATCTACAATTTATATACCGTCTATTTAGCATTGCTCGAGTGTATGGAAACTCCCGTAACTCGTATTCAAGCGACAGGTGGTTTTTCACGCTCTGAGATTTGGAGACAAATGATGGCTGATATTTTTGAATCGGAAGTAGTTGTCCCTGAAAGTTATGAGAGCTCCTGTCTTGGTGCTTGTATTTTAGGCTTATATGCTATCGGAAAAATCGATTCCTTTGACATTGTCGCTGATATGATTGGTGACACTTATAAACATACACCTATCGAAGATGCAGCAAAAGAATATAGACAGCTACTCCCTATTTTCATTCGTTTATCCAGGGTGTTAGCAGATGATTATGCATCCATTGCTCAATATCAAAGGAGCTTAATTAAGCCCGACTAAAGAGGAGGAGAATACATGCCATTAATTATTGTAGGTATTGGTATTATCGCACTGTTAATTTTAATAATGGGCTTTAAATTAAATACGTTTATCTCATTAATTATCGTTTCATTTGGAGTGGCATTGGCTCTTGGGATGCCTTTAGATGGCATCGTGAAGACGATTGAAGCAGGATTAGGCGGTACATTAGGTCACTTAGCATTAATATTTGGACTTGGAGCTATGCTAGGGAAACTAATTGCTGATTCAGGAGGGGCACAGCGTATTGCCATGACCCTTGTTAATAAATTTGGGGAAAAGAATATCCAATGGGCTGTTGTAGCGGCATCCTTTATTATCGGTATAGCTCTTTTCTTTGAAGTAGGATTAGTGCTATTAATCCCTATAGTCTTCGCTATTTCAAGACAATTAAAGGTTTCTATTTTATATTTAGGAATTCCTATGACTGCAGCATTATCTGTTACACACGGATTTTTACCACCTCATCCAGGACCAACTGTCATCGCTGGTGAATTCGGGGCAAACATTGGTGAAGTTTTACTTTATGGATTTATCATCGCCATTCCGACCGTTATTTTAGCAGGGCCGCTGTTCACAAAATTAGCGAAAAGGTTAGTGCCTAAATCATTCAACAAAACTGGTAATATCGCTTCTCTTGGTGAACAAAAAACATTTGAACTAGAGGATACACCTAGTTTTGGTATCAGTGTTTTCACTGCACTACTACCTGTTATTTTAATGTCTATCGCTACTATTATTACACTGCTACAAAAAACAATAGGCTTTGAAGATAATGGCTTCTTAGCAGGAATCCGCTTCATCGGTGAAGCTGGTACATCAATGTTAATCTCCTTACTAGTGGCTACCTATACGATGGGAATCGCAAGAAACATTCCTATTAAACAGGTCATGGAATCATGTACTACAGCAATTACTCATATCGGCATGATGCTCTTAATAATTGGTGGAGGGGGCGCCTTCAAGCAGGTATTAATCGATGGTGGTGTTGGGGATTACGTTGCTGAGTTATTCCATGGAACTACCTTATCACCGATCTTACTTGCTTGGATTATCGCCGCTATTTTACGTATTTCATTGGGATCAGCTACCGTTGCTGCTTTAACAACAGCTGGGTTAGTCATTCCAATGTTAGGTCAAAGCGATGTAAACCTTGCCTTGGTCGTATTGGCAACGGGGGCAGGAAGCTTAATTGCTTCACATGTCAATGATGCTGGTTTCTGGATGTTTAAAGAGTATTTTGGGCTGAGCATGAAGGAAACCTTTGCTACATGGACACTACTCGAAACAATAGTATCTGTGGCTGGTTTAGGATTTATTTTATTACTTAGTTTATTTGTTTAAGAAATGTATAAAAAGGAGCGGGCACAATGTTAAATACAATAGGCGTTATTGGTTTAGGCGTGATGGGCAGTAATATCGCTTTAAACATGGCTAATAATGGCGAACAAGTAGCCGTTTATAATTACACACGAGATTTAACCGACAAACTTTTAGAAAAAGTCGAAGGACAGGCGCTTACTCCCTACTATGATATAGAAGACTTCGTACAATCTTTAGAGAAACCAAGAAAGATTTTTTTAATGGTTACAGCAGGAAACGCTATTGATTCTGTTATTCAGTCTGTAGTGCCTTTCCTTGAAAAAGGCGATGTGATTATGGATGGTGGTAACTCACACTATAAAGATACTGAGCGTAGATATGATGAATTAAAGGGACTAGGAATCGGATATTTAGGCATTGGTATTTCTGGTGGTGAAGTTGGTGCATTGACAGGTCCTTCTATCATGCCAGGTGGAGATCAAGAGGTCTATGAAAAAGCTGCGCCTATTCTTACGAAGATCGCAGCACAAGTAAAAGGGATGCCATGCTGTACGTATATTGGCCCTAAAGGTGCAGGTCACTTCGTTAAAATGGTCCACAATGGAATCGAATATGCAGATATGCAACTAATTGCCGAAGCTTATACATTTTTAAGAAAAAATGTTGGGTTATCTGTTGAGGAAATTGCTACTATCTTTGAAACTTGGAATCAAGGCGAACTAAAAAGCTACTTAATCGAAATTACAGCTGACATTTTAAGAAAAAAAGATGAAGTAACGGGATTACCGCTAATTGATATGATTCTTGATAAAGCAGGTCAAAAAGGGACTGGAAAATGGACTAGTATGCAATCCATTGATAATGGTATTCCTACATCCATTATTACAGAGGCCTTATTTGCACGCTATATTTCATCATTAAAAGGGGAGCGAGTTCGTGCGGAGGCTGTATTAACAGGACCTGACTACAATCAACAAAGCCTTGATAAAGAGGTTTGGGTTGAATACGTACGACAAGCTTTGTATATGGGTAAAATCTGTGCTTATGCGCAAGGTTTCACACAATATAAAATGACATCGGAACTTTATGACTGGAACTTGCCATTAAAGGATATTGCATTAATTTTCCGTAGCGGCTGTATTATCCGTGCAGAGTTCTTAAATGTTATTAGTGAAGCCTACCAACAGCAGCCTACTCTAGATAATTTATTAATTGACCCATACTTTGCAGAAAAGACGAAGGACTATCAAATGGGATTGAGAAAAATTGTGTGTGAAGGTATACAAGCAGGTAATGCATTCCCATGTTTAAGTGCTTCTCTCACATATTATGATAGTTATCGCACAGGTTCATCAAATGCCAATATGTTACAGGCCCAACGTGATTACTTTGGCGCTCATACGTATGAACGTATTGATGCAGAAGGTGTTTTCCATACAAATTGGTAAGTAAAAAGCTAAAATATACATCATTCCCTATCGATGACTGATTGTATATTTTAGCTTTTTTTATTCTCTATAAACATGGACTCGATTACGTCCTGCTTCTTTTGCTGCATATAAGGCTTTATCGGCTTTATTCAAAAGCTGATAAAGCGACTCTTCTCCAATTTTACCCTCTGCCACTCCACAGCTAATCGTCGCTCTAATAGTGCCCACAATAGTCATAAGGGGAGAAGTCTCTATGCTGCGACAGAGCTGATTTGCTAATTTTTCACCTTCAGCTAATGTATAGCCCTTGAGTGTAAGAACAAACTCCTCACCGCCATACCTTGCAAAAAATTGTCCATTTTTCAGCTCACTCTGGCAAGCCTTTACAACATGAACAAGTAATTGATCCCCAGTTGCATGTCCATACGTATCATTTACATGTTTAAAGTGATCAATATCCATTAAAACGACTGTAAAGCCAGTAGCTTCTTCGTACGTTTCTAGATGTTTGAAAAAAGCTCGACGATTATAGATTTGTGTAAGCTCATCATAGTAAGCCTGTTGTTCTAACATATGTTGTAGCTTTTTTACTTCAGTAAAATCCGTGAAAATTAGCAGTAACCCATTACCATGATTAACATGCTGGAGTGCTGATATACGTACTTGATAAGTACGATTGATATGGTTTAGCTCAATTTCTTGCGTATTCTCTATCGCTTCCAAATTAAAGGGCATAAATTGTCCAGTTACCTGGAGCCACACCTGGGCAAAGTCCATACCAAACATGGATCTAGATAGTTGAGGGAACATTTGGTTACACGATTGATTAAACTCTATTAATCGTGACGATTCATCTAGCACAATGACACCATCATTGATATTATGAAATATTACATCCTTAGTAATAGGCATGACGCTAAATAAACGAGAGGAACTTATTGACCATAAATACAACAGTGAGGAAGCCCATAACACCATTGGAACGGGATCAACTCCTTGAGGTGTTAAGCCCAACAAGTAAATAAATGCGGTTACCATAGGGATCAGCTGACCACACATTAAAGCAATGAGTTGTTTTCGATAGGCTTTACTTGTTTCTTTCCATTGCTTTACTATTAATAAAAATGCTACAAACATACAGCCAAATGTAAATATCCCATGTATGATATACCATACTCCAATTTCCTGATGAATATAAGGTGATCCCAATACAGGGTCAATTTCAAATACTCTATAATGAAAATGGTGCATATCATTTGTAGCAACCATGATTAAGCTGATAAAGGGAATGGAAAGTAGTGCAATTACCTTTTTACGTGTCAGTTGAAAGCCCAAATATCTCATGATAAACAATAGTCCGAGAGGTGTTGAAGTGGCCATACCTGCGTATTGAATAGCGGTCCAAAACTTTATTGCTCCCAATGTTGTCGCTATTAAACCAAAAGCAGAGGCAAAACAATATATCGATATTAATGCGGTATAACTAATAAACAAATGCGCAATTTTTGTATAGTTAAATCGTTGTAGAAATACGTATAAACATAAATACAAATTTAGTACACCCGATGTGCAGCCAAGAGTAATAAAAGCAGTCAATTGTGAATTCATGTCTATGTACCTCTTTAAAATTTTTAATTTTAATGTAGCATACATATAAAATTTTGTGGATTTATTTATTGCTCAAATGGTAGCTAAAAAAATTTTTAAGGAGTACCAGTATGACTAATAGGGACAACCCTGAAATCATTTTTATTACAGATCCAGCCGAAAGCCTAACCCATCCGTTTTTTAATAAACAAATTGTTTTTACTGGAGCTCTTTCTACAATGACCCGTTCAGAAGCAGCTAAACAAGTAAAAGTTTGTGGAGGGTCCTTGCAAGGCGCCGTTACACAGCAAACAGATTTCGTTATTCTTGGAGATAAACGTCGTGGTATTAGTACTAAACAACGTAAAGCAGAACACCTCATAAATCAGGGTCATGACATTCAACTAATAATAGAGGATGATTTTTTATGGCTTATTTCGATGAAAGAGGACATTCAAAAATAAAAGGAGTATGTAAGATCAATTTACATACTCCTTTTTTATGCTTATTGCAGCGGAACAACGATCGGCTTTATTGTATACGGTTCTTTTATAAGTTCCAATGCTCCTGTACTATCCTTGATCTTGTAGAAGTTTACTACAGGAGTGATCATTATAGATGTTGCTTGTTTATCAAAATTATTAATAACAATGCGTGGGAAATTTCCTCGACCTACAAAGTCTGTATTATGACTATTTCCTCTAAAATGAATAACATTATACTCATTCCCTAAATTATCTTTCACGACATATTCAATGCCAGCCCCTCGCCATTCACCATTTTCCTTCTCTACAAACACCTCTTCTGAAAGATAAATTGCTGTAGAGATAGGGGTTTTCGTTATTTTAAAAGCTTCTATTTTTATACCTTCCGCTTCCGTTTTCATGCTATCTTTTTCTATACGCTGTGTTTTACTTTCAAGCTTCCCTAAAGTAAATTCAAATGACCAATTTCCTGCCACAGCATTATTCACATTATTTAAATCAACAACTTGATCTCCTTGAAAAGTAATATGAACTTCCTCAGGCTTTGAGCCTCTGATGAGTTCAAAAATATATAATACTGCATACTCATTGTCGTTTATTTTTTGAACCAAATGATTCGTGGCATAGCCTCCATATTGATACCTTTTACCAAATTCCTTAGCAGTTAGTTCACGATTTTCACCATATAATACTGGCCTTTCTCCTAAATCTTTCGCACTTTTAATGGTGTACGCAATGGTAATATTCTCTCCATCATATACAGCATCGTTTACAGATACTTCGATCCCATTACTCTCCTGGACCATTCCAATATTTGTAGAGTATTCATCATAATTGTCGAAAACATACTTTTCGTTATCAATGAACAACTCGAAGATATTTCCAATAATCGGCATATTCGCTGCAAATGTAGGAAATGCATAGCCAATTGTAATACTAGAAGCGATGAAAAAGGTTGCTGCAGCAACAAAATTTCTAATAAGGTGCTTTTTCTTTTTTGCCTTTAACACATTTCTTTTAATTCTCTCTTTTTCAAGCGTACTCACTTCCATTGGCTCTATATTTATATGATCAAGATTTAAATGATTAAATTGTTGATATAGCTTTTTCATGACATACTCCCCCCTAAATGAATTTGCTGTAATCTTTTTTTCCCACGATATAATCGGTTATTAATAGCAGCTTTTGTTAAACCACAATGCTCAGCAATTTCTTCGTTTTTCATATTTAAAAAGTATTTCATTGTAAAAATATCACGGTCCAATTGCTCCAATTGACTCATCATCATAAGTAACTCCTCTGTAGATGACTTAATTAAATATTCATCCTCAGCAGATTTTACTGCATTTCCTGTCTCATCAATTTCATAAAAAAATGGCGCTTTAGATAGCTTTCTTTGCTTCGTAATAGCTTTATACTTCGCTATAGTGCAAATCCATTTTCTAAAATCCTCTTTATCTCCCTTGAACTGTTTAGCATTTTCATATGCACCTAAGAAAGTATCACTTATACATTCTTCAATTATTTGAGGATCATTATAAGATTTTAAGGCATTGTAAATAATAGCTTTTACAATTCCGATATATTCATCAATCACGTATTGAAGTGCTTCTTCTCGATTTTTCTTTAGATGCTTTATAAAGTTTTCAGCTGTTATCCTCATCCAAACACCCTTTCTTCCACAATCATAAAGGACCCTTCATACAAAACATCGCTAATATTTGGAATTGTTCTCATATTATTTAAAAATATTTACATTTTGAATTTTATAGCCAATATAAAAGGCTAAATCGTCATTGATTTAGCCTTTTACTTATTTAAATATCTATTACTTCACATCAACTATTTATTTACCTTAGGTGCTGGATAATCAAAGCCCTTCGTATCAACCTCAACCTTTTTCATTTGTTGATCTTCTAGTGGTTTATCTGTAGCATCTCGCTCAGCTGCAACAATTGCATCGACTGTTTCCATACCCTCGATGACTTTTCCAAAAGCAGCATAATCTCCATCAAGGTGCGGAGCTTCCTTGACCATAATGAAGAATTGAGAGTTGGCAGAGTTAGGGTCCTTCGAACGAGCCATCGAAATAACACCCCGTTCATGCTTCATGTTATTGTCAAAACCATTTGAAGAAAACTCACCATCAATCGAATAATCTGGTCCACCAGTTCCATTCCCTAATGGATCTCCACCCTGAATCATAAAATCAGGAATCACACGGTGGAAAATAAGGCCATCATAAAACCCTTTATTTACTAAGGAAATAAAATTAGCAACTGTGTTCGGTGCTACGGTAGGCTCCAATTCAATGACAATTTTCTCATCATTATTCATTGTAATGGTTACTATTGGTTTTTCCTTCACCTCTGATGCGTAATTAGCTGTTTTCTGAGATTCCTTAGTTGTATTTCCCTCTGTTTGCTCACTATCTTTAGCAGTACCACAGCCTGTCAACATCATAACGATTGCTAACAGTGAAAACACTAAATAGAAACCTTTAAAACGTGCGAACATATTCTTTCAACTCCTCTTGTTAACCGTCTATTCATTATAAAACTATCGGATTATTTACAACAAATCAAGGTAGTTCCTATCAGTAAGATTATAAAAACCTTTGTATTATTCATAGCCATTAGAACAATTATGCCAGGAATGGTAGATTTAATTTTCCTATTAAATACATATCAAAAGAAAGATAACTGAACTTCACATAAAGAAGGATTGTAGTCCTACTTTATAAAGCTAATAACAAAAACTTAGAATACTTTTAAAAATTTTTAACTAATTTCTACATTTTTTTACCAACATGTTTATTACTACTGTAAAATGAAAATAATGAGACATTCGATACGAATAAAGCAAAAATTTAATAAAAATTTCTATGGGACAACGATACAAAATGGGAGGTTCACTTAAATGTCTATGGAACAAACAAGGTATTCTCGACTGGCCAATATTACGAAGATGATTAACATGAAGCTAGATTTACGTGAAGTATTGGAGCAGGTAACAACTGCAATATCTGAAGAAATCGTCAAATGTGATTCTGTGGGCATTTATCTGCCACAAAAAGATGGAACATTTAGAGGGTATGTTGGAAAACCAGAAGTAATTAATGGTTGGACATTGAATATGCATATTATTGACACCGAAATAGATTTACTGGCTAAAGAAGTAATTGAAACAAAGAAAACAATCTATATTCCTGATACGTCAAAGGATAATCGACCTGACCCTCGAGCTGTTGAAGGATTTCATATTAAATCTTTGTTAGTACTACCTATTTCCTTTGAGCAAGAATTATTTGGTCTTGTTTTTTTATTTGATTATGGTATTCCAATGAACTTAACAGAGGAAGAAATTCAAACGGTTGAAGCATATGTAAATATGGCTGCTGTTGCTATCCAAAACGCAAACAACTTAGCTTATAAAGAACACCTTATTAACGAAAAACAGTTGCTGCTCGATGTTACACGTGACTTATCAATGTGCTCTTCACTACAAGAGAGTCTTGATAAATGCTTTTTTTACTTAGAAAAGGTTCTAGACAATAAAAATATTGGCGTTCACCTATTAGACCCTTTAGCAGAAAAGAATATTAAACCAGCAAAGTTGAGTAAGGATAGCGATTGGACGGAAGAAAATTGGCTAAAAACACATAATAAAATAAAAATTGATGAAAGCAATGATGCTGTAATGCAGGAGGTTTTTGAAACCAAAAAGGCCATTCTTATTCCAAATGTCTTTGAGGATGACAGACCTAATCATGAAGTCTGTCGCAATTTTGGCATAAACGGTTTAGTTATGTTTCCTTTGATATCAATGGGTGAGATTTTAGGACAAATCTCTATTGTAAATCTTGAGAAAAAGCCATTCTACTACTCAGAAGCTCAATTACAATTAGCCCAATCAATTGTTGATACTACTGCATCTGCATTATCAAACCTGTTATATATGGAAAAGCAAGAGATCATTATCGAGGAAAGAACCTCCGAAGTAAGAGAAAAAAATAAAGAGCTCGAAAGAGTTGTCGCAGAGTTACAGCAGCTTAGCCGTGAAAAGGAGTTGATTCTCAATTCCGCAGGGGAGGGGATCTTTGGGTTAGATCTTGATCGAAACATTACATTTTGCAATCCTGCAGGTGCACACATGTTGGGATATGAAACAGAGAAGGAACTGATTGGAAAATCAGTCGATATTATAATGAGTGGCTGTGAAACAGAGGACAAAATTATGGTTTCACCCTTCTTAAACACAAATTTTAATAGCTACAAAGTTTTTTTTAGAAAAGATAATTCAAACTTTCCAGTCGAATATGTAACCTCATTAATAAAAGAAGGAGACAAGGTCGTAGGTGAAGTTGTGACATTTAAAGATATAACACAAAGAAAGCAACTAGAAGAGAAAATTAAATACCACGCTTATTTTGATAGCTTAACAGATTTACCCAACCGAATTCTTTTATTAGACCGATTAACTCAAGGTTTAAAATCTGCAAAAGTGAATGGTGAAAAATTAGCAGTTCTCTATTTAGATCTAGATCGTTTCAAATTAGTAAATGATTCACTCGGTCATAGCTATGGGGATCTATTGCTCCAAAATGTTGCCAAACGTTTAAGTGCTTGCGTTCCAGAAGATGCAACCGTGTCAAGGCAGGGTGGGGATGAGTTTACAATCTGTTTACCTAATATTAAATGTGAAAACGACATTTTGAAGGTTATTAATTGTATAAATGATTCCTTCTCTAAACCTTTTAATTTAATAGACCATGAAATTTACATTAAAACAAGTATCGGTATAAGCCTGTTTCCTGAAAACGGTGAGACTACAGAAACATTAATAAAAAATGCAGACACAGCTATGTACAAATCAAAAGAAACACCCGGTACTAGCTACCATTTCTTTAGCGAAGGGATGGATACAAGAACTTTTGAAAGTATCCAACTTGAGAATGATTTATATAAAGCTTTAGAGCGAGATGAACTAATTATCTTCTATCAGCCACAAATAAATTATAAAACAAATAGAATTAAGGGTGTTGAAGCTCTATTAAGATGGAATCATCGAAAACATGGAATGATAGCACCGGATAAGTTTATTCCCATTGCTGAAGAAACAGGTTTAATTGTTCCTATAGGTGAGTGGGTTCTTAGGGAAGCCTGCAAGCAATTAAAAGAATGGCATAACCAGGGATGTCCTTTAATTAGTGTGTCGGTGAATTTATCTGTCCATCAGTTCGAGCAGAATGATTTATTTTCTATTGTAAAAAACGTCCTAAAGGAAACAGATTTGTCACCCGAGTATTTACAACTAGAGCTTACGGAAAATCTCATTGTTAAAAATACAGAGGTAACTTTAAAAACGATGACACAACTGCAAGGACTTGGGGTAAATTTAGCAATTGATGATTTTGGTACTGGATATTCATCCCTAGGTTATTTGAAAAACTTGCCGATTTCTACATTAAAAATTGATAAATCCTTTGTTCAAGAAATGTTAACGGATGACGCAGCAGCCATTACGAATACGATTATTACGCTTGCTCAAAACTTAAAACTGGAGGTTATTGCCGAAGGAGTTGAAACCAAAGAACAGGCAGACTATTTATTGGCACAAAATTGTCATTTAATGCAAGGATATTTTTTCAGCAAGCCTATGAAATCTGGAGAAATTATGAAAAAATATTTCAAGTAGTGTTTAAATTTATTAAGCAAAGGAGATTTAAAATGAAAGCAGCTCGTACGGTCTTAGAGTATTTAAAAAATAGCGGTGTGCAATATATTTTTGGTATTCCAGCAGGTTCAGTCAATGCATTTTTTGATGAACTCTATGATATGAAGGAATTAACACCGATTGTCACAAAGCATGAAGGAGCAGCATCATATATGGCTGCTGCTTACGCAAAGTATACAAATCATCTAAGTGTATGTATTGGCTGTAGTGGTCCAGGGGGGACAAATCTTGTAACAGGTGCCGCAAATGCCATGCGAGAGCATTTGCCGGTTTTATTTTTAACCGGTGCTGTTCCTGTTAATACAATTGGTCTAAATGCCTCTCAGGAATTGGATGCGCAACCGATTTTCCAATCAGTTACCAAGTATAGTGTAACTGTTAAAGAATCAAAGGATTTATTAAAGGAAATAGTAAAAGCCTCCGAAATTGCTATATCGGGAGTTCCTGGTCCGGTACATATTGCTATACCAATAGATGTTCAACATGAAACAGTTGAAAACGTAGAAATACCAGCTTCACCAAAAAGAACAGCCATGGTTCCTGAAATAGATACCATTAAAAATGTAGCCGAACAGCTAATACAAAGAAAAAATGGTTATATTTTGGTAGGACAAGGGGTAAGAAATTCTGTTGAATCATTATTAGAATTAGCAGAAATTCTTAATTGGCCTATTATTACAACACCACAAGCCAAAGGGTACATTCCAGAGGATCATCCTCTCCTCGTTGGCGTTTTCGGTTTTGCTGGTCACGAAGCCGCTTCAGAATTGATAGCTGAAGGAGATGGACAAGTATTATTAATTGTAGGTTCAAGTTTAGGTGAAACAGCAACAAATAACTACAATTTAAATCTTACAAAAAACCGCTTTTCTATACAGATGGACTTTGACCAATCCGTCTTCAATCGAAAATACGAGATTAATATGCCCGTGCTAGGTGATATCAATCTAAGTTTATTATTACTTATTGAAGAATTAAGAGCGAAAGGTTTAACAAGAACTTCCCTTGAGATTAAAGAAAATAAAGAAATTCTTGAAAATGCAGAGGAATATAACACGAAAAATGTTCTGTTAAATATTCAAAAATATTTACCAGCATCTACAAGGTATACTATCGATATCGGAGAGTTTATGTCCTATGTCATTCATCATATGAAAGTTTTAGATTATGATACTTTTAATATAAATGTTCATTTTGGCGCAATGGGAAGTGGGATTGGATCTGCTATTGGTTCGAAATTAGCTGAACCTGAACGTCCTGTTGTATGTATCACTGGTGATGGTTGTTTCTTCATGCATGGAATGGAAATATTAACAGCGAAAGAGTATAATTTACCGATTTTATTTATTGTCATGAATAATGCTCGATTAGGCATGGTATATCATGGACATGCTTTACAGTTTCAACGTACTCATCCATCCTTTGAGCAAAATCCAATTAATATAAGTGCTATGGCTTCAGCGATGGATATACCGAGTTTCCAAGTAACTGGACTACAAGATATTACTAACGATATGATTAATAACTTAATGAATTTAAATGGACCAGCTGTATTGGAAGTAGTTTTAACAGATCATAACACACCTCCTATGGGAGACCGAGTTAAATTTTTATCGTCTTTTGGGAAATAGAACCGTTAAAGCATCATAACTATAAAAAGATCATATAGATGGGGAGAATCTCTCCCCTCTAAATGATTTTTTTGATCTTACTATAAACTGTTTATGTATTATAAGTTCCCGACTCTAAACCTAACGAATTGTTTACAAATTAGAAAATGAATGTCGAATAACTCCAAGTATAGCCCCTATTGTTTGTCCTTTAAAAGCATCTGAAACTGCTTCACCTGAGGGGTTTGAGAAATAATAGCTGGCCATTTTTTCATTGTAGTAATACCCTAAACCTGTGAGAGCATCTTGTAAGTCAGCTGGGAGCTCTTCTAATCCTGTGTGTTCAGTGAAATACTTTGTAGGAAAGACCTTCACATCCACATCTCCTGCACCAGTGTGTACTACAAATAAGTCTTTTTCATGTTGAACAATCCACTGATCTTTTGAATATAACGAAAGTCGTGATCCTTCTAATGAGGATATTGCTTCTAAATTAACACCAAAAATTTCATTTATTATTTTGCGTATCTTTGCCCCTGTTATTGCCCCATTGTATTGATGTAGATGGTAATCTATTACCCCTCTCCCTGAAGATAAAGACGTCTCTTTTAACTTTTTAGATAGAATAGGTGCTTTATCTAAATTAATACCAAAAATTAAATCAACAACATGAAAAATCTCAGAACTACTCATTTTTCTTCCATGAGAATTTAAATGCTGATCCATCTTTTCTGCCTTTTTCATCATTCAACCCTCCCATAAAAACTATAACACTACTAAAGAAGCAAGAGGTAAATTCTCTTGCTTCTCGCACAATTTTAAATCTAACAATTACGAAAGACCAGGCCTTTAATGTATAAATTCTATAGCAACTAAAGGTTCATTACCCTCAATAAATCTCAATTTCTTTGTCTAGAACAGACTTATTTTGCACCTGATTTCCTAAAATATAAAGCTTTTTCAAATTAGGTAGATTCACTAAAGGCTCTACATTTGATATAGCGTTGTTTTCCAGATGAAGAACCTCAATTTGTTGCCAGTTTTTCATAATATTTAACGATTGTAAGGAACTATCTTGTAACGTGAATGAACGGAGAGCTGAAAAGTCTACAAAGTAAGGTATGACCTTCTCAACATCTTGTACCCAATCACCATTACCTATTCGACTCGTTACATCATTCAAGGTTAAATGCTCCAACACATTATTCGTGAATGGTTGCGTACTATTTAATTGAAGACTACATTTATAACAATTTAAGGTTTTTACATGCTGTAAATTGAATAATTCACTTGTTTCTTGAAAAAACGCTGTCTCATTAAAGTTAAGTGTATGCAGATTCGGTAGTTGATTGAAAGAACGAATACCTGTAAAATCACCATATTCTCTTGCTGTAAGTTGTTCTAGCTGTGGGTATTTTAGTAATTCTGATCCATCAAAGGACACTCCTGCTCCCCCACTTATATAAACCGTCAAATCTTTTAAAGCTGGCGCCTCTAACTTTTCTATAAAAGAACCTGGAAGTTCGGCCTTTTTCAAATGGGGCACTACAATTGTTGACGTATCTCCATAATAACCAGTTACCGATAACTCAGTCAGTGATGATAGACTGTTCACAATATCAAGCAATTCTAATTGTCCTGGAGAAGATAAACGCAGCTTTGTCAAAGATGATTTATTTCTAAGTTTTTCTAAATTCGTAATGTTCATATATTCAAGATCAAGTGATTGTAGGTTAGGCATATTATCTATAAAATCAAGCGTTTTTAAATTTCTTACTGATGAGAGTTTCAATTCTTGTAATTGATTCAATGAATAAAATGAGTTAAAATCTGTCGCCTCACTAATTTCTATTGCTAACGATTCTAAATTAGTGAGTGTAGACAACCACTTTAAATCGTTGGTAGATTTTAATGACAGCGATTTTAGTGGTAATTTATTTAGTAGCTGGAAATCTGTAACCTCTTCAGTCATATAAGAAATTTCAAGTGATTGAAGATTAGGAAACTCTAATAATAAAGCAAGCTCATTATTACTTCGTATTTGAATTGAGAGCTCTATAACATTAGATTTATCGCTAAAATATTCCGCAATTTTACTAAATGATTCATTAAAGCTACCTGTATAGCTCTTTAAGTTTTTCAGATGTAGGAAGCTTACATTTTCACTCTGTGAGATTTCATAATCATTCATAAGCTTTAAGACAGCCAGTCCTGTAAAGGCTTCAAAATCTTTCTGTTCGATTTTTTGTGTATTCAATAACTTATCCATCATAATATAAGTGGAAATCTTGGCGTTTTTATTTGTAAATGGATCGTCGAGACTGTAATCAAAATGCCATTGATCGTCAGAATAATAGGCGGCCAAATAACGAATGCTTGCGATTTCTTCTTGAGTGGGCAATACTTCACCTTTTTCAAAAATATCTTTTAAAAAGAATAATAACACTTCGCTTTCAGGCATTGTTCGAACTGGGATTTGCTCTTGATTGCCGTATTCTGTATGATTGCTACCCAAAAGAAAATAACCAAAAAATGCACAAAGGATTATAATCGGCACAATAAGAAGCACCTTTAGATTTGATTTTGGGCGTGGCATCGTACTAGGAGAAGGTGTTCCGTAATAATTATGAATGGTTTGATCTACATAATATACCTTATTCTCTTTCAACATTATTTCAGTATCGCAATAAGGACATTTGAGTGATTGCCCTTCTTTGTATTCAATTTTCCCATCACAATTTGGACAATTTAATTTAATCAATTCCACTGGCAGTCCCCTTCCCAGCTCTATTTTCAATTAAGCTTAGTTGCCCGAAAAATAAATGTCAATATTTCTTTGAAATACTAATTATTCTCCATCATAAATTGCAGCGGGGTACTACATTTAATCTCCCACTAATTGCAGAAGCATTAATTATGTAGAAATAAAGTAAATATGATATCTTTTTGCAAGGTAGTATTTTGGAAAGAGAGGATATTCATCAATGAATCAAAATAATTTCTGGCTTGATTTACCACGGCCATTTTTCATTTTAGCTCCAATGGAGGATGTGACAGATGTCGTTTTTCGTCATGTCATTAGTGAGGCTGGACGGCCCGATGTATTTTTTACGGAATTCACCAATACAACGAGCTATTGTCATCCAGATGGTATGGACAATGTACGTAACCGTTTAGCATTCACAGAAGATGAGCAGCCGATTGTCGCACATATTTGGGGAGACAACCCTGAACATTTCCGTCAAATGAGTATTGGAATGAAGGAACTAGGCTTTAAAGGTATCGATATTAATATGGGGTGCCCTGTCGATAATGTGGCTGAAAGAGGCAAAGGAGCCGGCTTAATTCTTCATCCTGAACGTGCCTCTGAAATCATTCAAGCCGCAAAGGTAGGAGGCTTACCTGTAAGTGTAAAAACGAGACTTGGCTTTACAAATGTAGCCGAGTGGCGTGATTGGCTCACTCATATACTGAAACAGGATATCGCCAATCTTTCTATTCATCTTCGTACACGAGAAGAAATGAGCAAAGTCGCAGCCCATTGGGAATTAATTGCAGATATCAAAAAACTGCGAGATGAAGTTGCTCCTAAAACATTGCTGACGATCAACGGAGATATTCCAGATCGTTCAACAGGCCAAAAGCTAGTTGAGCAATACGGTGTCGATGGTGTAATGATAGGCAGAGGTGTGTTTTCAAACCCGTTTGCCTTTGAAAAGGAGCCGACAGAGCATAGTGCTAAAGAATACCTTAGCTTGCTATCCCTTCACCTGGATCTCCATGATCATTACTCTAAAGAATTTGAAACGCGCTCATTTAAAGCATTACAACGCTTCTTTAAAATATATGTACGTGGCTTCAAAGGGGCTAGTCAATTAAGAGTTCAATTACTAAATGCCCATTCGACTGAGGAAGTACGTGAACTATTAGCTGCCTATACTGCCAATGTATTAACGGAGTAGATCGACCACATTAAAGGAGACTGGCAATGCCAATCTCCTTTATATTTGCTTTACTTGTAAACGTATATTCTTAACTATGACTATAAAGATTGGTCATTTTATTTACTTTGAGAAATTGATAGAAAATAGTCTAAAACAAATAAGCGAAATTGCTTTGCAATTGGTGTGAAGTAGCGCTTTTCGGACCAGGCTAATCCAATTGTTCGTTGACAAGTTGGTTCAACTATTCGAAGCTTATGCGGAAACTGTCCTGATTTAGGTACCCATGATAATTCAGAAACGAAAGCTACACCTAATCCTTGCCTAACTAAGTCTGAAATAACGGTAGGTTCGTCCCCCTCAAAAGCAATATGTTGAACAAATCCTGCTTCCCGGCAAAACTGGTCAGTTAAGTTTCGGAATCCATACCCTGTATTCATGCTAATAAATGCTTCATCCTTCACTTCTTCAAGCCGGATACTTTCCCTCTCTGCTAGCTGATGATTAGGTGGTACAATCAAAAATATTTCTTCCGTAATGAGTGGCTCCCATCTTACGCCCTCTCCTTCAATTGGAATTGAAGAAATACAATAATCTAAATCCCCTTCTAATAGCATTTTCTTCATAGAAGAAACAGATTTTAGAAATTGTTGAAAACGAACATCGGGATGTTTCGATAAAAAAGAACCTAATAATGAAGGTAACACTCTTGGAATGGTAACTGCTAATGTAATACTCTTTTGATCTTGATCGATAAATTGATTAAGTTCTCTTTGACCCTCATTCAATTCTGCAAAAGCTCGATCCACACGATTTAAAAAAACTTTTCCAGCTGCATTCAGACTTATTTTCCGATGTTCCCGATCAAACAATTCCACTCCTAAATCTTCCTCTAAACGAGAAATCGTTTTACTAAGGGATGGCTGGGCAATTTGAAGTTGTTCTGCTGCCTTCGTCATATGTTCCAGCCGAGCAACTGTTTGAAAGTATTTTAATTGCAAAAGTTCCATGCAGACTCCCCTTTATCATAGACTCAAATCTATTATGCATAACCTTTTATGTATTATACAACATCAACATATTAGATTAAGATGAAATAATCTTTTGCATAAAGAAAGGTAGGATATTTCATGAAAGGATTACAATTAGTATTACAAGACTTAGTGGCCATTTGGAAACATAAGCATGGACGCATTGCTTTAATTTTTCTTACACTTGTTCCTTTAATTTACGTAGGATTCTTTTTAGCTGGCTATTGGGATCCATATGGACAATTAGATAAACTTCCCGTAGCAGTTGTCAATCTTGATGAAGGCGCTACTATCAATAATAAAGCCATTCATATCGGAAATGATTTTGTTGCTCAATTAAAAAAAGGCAAAGAGTTAAATTTTCAATTTGTCTCTGCCAAGACCGCCAAAAAGGGACTTGAAGCTGGCGACTATTATATGATTATTAAAATTCCAAAGAATTTTTCTAAAAACATAACAACGGTCATGGATAAAACACCAAAACCAGCTAAACTTTTATATGAAGTCAATCCAGGGAAAAACTATGTAGCCTCACAAATTACTACAACGGCTGTTGAAAAAATGAATACAAAAATCAATGCCAATGTCACGAAGATCTATTCTGAAACAATTCTAACTAAATTCAAGGACGTTTCAGCTGGCTTCATGGATGCAGGAACTGGAGCACAGAAACTTTATAACGGCACTGTTGATGCACAAAACGGAAGTAGAAGGTTAACAGAAGGTATTCAAAGTTTAGATGAAGGGGCACAAAAACTTAAAACAGGGAGCACGGAACTTTCAGCTGGCCAAAAGAGCTTATCTTCTGGTGTAAATGAACTTACAACCGGCTCTAATTCCTTATATAAGGGGTTACATCAGCTTACGGATGGTGAACATTCTCTACAATCGGGAATGAATCAAGTAAGCCAAAGCATTACTAACTGGTCTATTGGAAATACAAAGTTAGCTCAGGGACAAGAACAAGCAGCTATCACCGCTAAGAATTTGGAGGAACAAATAACTCAATATGTAAAAGAACATCCTGAAGCAAATCAGGATGGGAAACTCCAACAAATTATTGCTTTATCTAAAAAATTATCTACGACAGAAACTACTTTAAAATCTGACCAAGATCAGATAGAAATAGCTGCAAAAAAAATTACTACTGCACAGGCTTCGCTTCAAACTGGGATGGAAACGTTAGGTGCTAACATTACTCAGACTACTGAAGGAGCAAAACAGTTACAAGAGGGTACGAATGCATTTGCTAGTGGGTTTACAAAATGGATGACAGGCTATACAACACTTAACACTGGCATTACAACTCTCGCAAACGGAATCAGTCATGAATCAAGCGGATTAGCGGACCTACAAGACGGGCTTTCTTCTCTAGCAATTGGCTCAAATGAATTATCAGCAAAGCTAAATGAAGCTGCAGAAAAAACGTCTAATCTTCAATACAATGACTCTACCTCAACAATGTTTGCACAACCAATTGAATTGGTAGAATCCCATTTATCCAAAGTTCCGAATTACGGGACTGGCATTGCTCCTTACTTCTTATCACTTGCTTTCTTTGTAGGAGGCATTATGGCAGCCAACATCCTACCTTTAGGACGTAGAGAACGTCTAAAAGTAACTGGAACAGTTCACTTTATTAATAAACTAGGATTAGTTTATATAATAGGAATAATTCAGACACTTATCGTGGACCTGGTCGTACTTTTAGGATTTAAATTAGCAGTAGCAAGTGTACCGTTATTTATCCTATCAAGTATTATCGTGTCATTTACTTTCATGACCTTCATCCTGATGCTTATTATTCTCTTAGGGAATCTTGGTAAATTACTAGCTGTCACTCTCTTAGTATTTCAACTAGCAACCTGTGGCGGAACTTTCCCAGGAGAACTTGAAAATCCAATGTTAGCTAGGGTTGGAGGGTTTTTACCGATGGCCCACTCATTGAAAAGCTTCCAGGAGGTTGTTTCTCTCGGTGGCTGGTCAAACTTAATCACACAAGCATGTATATTACTTATTTACCTTTTACTCGCTTTCATCATCGGCTGGACTTCAAGTCATATACAGCATAAAGAACCAGCAGCCTTAGAAATGGTAAAGTAATAATTCGAGAATAATACTTGTTGAACTTGCTAGATAAAATAAAAATAGTATCTTTAAACTTTGAATAAAAAGTACCAGCCCATGAGGACTGGTACTTTTTTATAATTTCTGTTGCTTAAGTTATGGTCCCACGCAACTAGTATAAGACTATATTTCTTAAAAAATATAGAAAAGGAAATGCATTACTTCATCTAAAGCCATGTTGTTGAAACACTTCTTTTACAGAAAAGCTCTCTTCATCATATTTCAAAAATTATCCTGAAATAAGACGTTTTTCTTTCATTGCACCAACTTGGCCTAAAATTAGTGCACCGAACATTTGAATAATCGTTTTCACAATAATTTGTCCAAAAATGGCGGCAGGCACCGCTTCCCAAGGCAACATATTAGCCCCCAATGGACTCAAGCCGATTACTACGAAAATAGCAGAATCCAGAAATCCTCCAACAATTCCACTGTAGAGCACACGCCATGCCATTGGTAATTTCAATCGACTATAAATTTCTGTATCAGCCGTTTCAGCGACAACAAATGATAGGGCTGACGCTACCACAATCAAAAGTGTATCCCCTAGAAGGAATGACACTACTGCTGATAAAATTAAAGCTGTAATAATAACTATATATGTCTTTGCTCTACCATATTTATTTTGCACAAGATCGCGAAAAATAAAAGTCGCTCCAATTAAAAGCGTCCCCATTGGCACGATAAACATACCAAAATGTAACGGCGCAAATGCTGCCGTTACCACATTAGCAACGACAATAGATAATAAATAAAATAGTATTCTCATCCTATTACTCCTCAAATCAATTTCAAGACATTATTGTAATGGCACCCCTATACACCTCTTTTATTCCCCCAAACAAGAGCATGTAACTGTGGTAGTACTTTGACATCTCTTAATTCTTCATCCTTTATTACTCGATCAATGAGCTCATGATATTTATCTAATAAATGGATAGCTATTCGTGAATTATCAATCGACGTAAGATCATCGTTACCAACTTGGAGATAAAAAGGAATCGTTGGATAACGATGATGAATTTGTTTAGCATAGTCGTAATCCTCTTGATTAAAAACGACTATTTTGAGGGATGTATGGTGATTACTGTTTCGATTTTTAAGTTTTTCGAAGATATTTGAGAGCATCGAATAGTCCGTAGTCATTCCAGAACTAGGTGGCTTTGGTGAAATTGTCAGCTCATCAATCTCATACATCCATTTTTGCCATCTACTTCCTTGCGTTTCCACACTAACCTTTATGTTGTTTTCTTTTAAAATCGCAATGAGCTCTTGCAAATTTGGATAGAGTGCAGGATTACCGCCCGAAATCGTAACAAATGAAAATCCACTGCCACCAAGACGTTTTAATTCAGACCAAATCTCTTCTGCTGTCATTTGGACAATAAGATGCTTTCCGCTACCATCCCACGTAAATGATGAATCACACCAGGAACAAGAATAATCACAACCTGCAGTTCTTACAAACATCGTCTTCTGGCCAACTACCATTCCCTCACCTTGAATTGTTGGTCCAAAAATTTCGATAATAGGTACTTTACTCAACTTCCATCCACTCCCGTCTTGCTTCTGCATAGCTTGTAGGAGTTTCGTAAAGCCTGATAAACTCTACACACGCACCGTTATATCCTTCATCAAGCAAGGCCTCAGTCAGCTTTTCGTAAATCCAAACAACAATGTTCTCTGCCGTCGTATTCATAGGTGGAAGTGTTTCATTTAAATAACGGTGATCCAAATGAATCTCTATTTTTTGTTTCCATATCTCTTTTATATCGCCAAAATCAATCATCAAACCACGTTCATCTGTGTAGCCACTCAGTCCTAATATGACACGATAGGTATGACCGTGCAGATTTTTACATTTCCCCTCATAATGATGTAAATGATGAGCAGCATCGAAGGTAAATTCTTTGCTTACGAGAACACGCTTTGCATGGTATTTCAATTGATTTCTTTGAATATCCTCATCTATTTTTTGGAGCCTCTCGACGATTTTATAATCTGACATGTCTTAAAACTCCTTCCTATAACTCAAATACTCATCAAGCCCTTTTTTTCGCAGGTTACACGCTGGGCATTCACCACAGCCATCTGCTATGACACCGTTATAGCAAGTTAACGTTCTTTCTCGAACAAACTCAAGCGCCCCAAGCTGATCAGCAAGCTCCCAAGTCTGTGCCTTATTCAGCCACATCAACGGTGTATCAATGACAAAAGAATCATTCATAGATAAATTTAACGTTACATTCAAGGATTTAATAAAAATATCTCGGCAATCCGGATATCCGCTAAAGTCTGTTTCACACACACCCGTTACAATATGCTTTGCTCCCACTTGGCTCGCTAAGATGCCAGCAAATGAAAGAAAAAGTAGATTTCGACCAGGCACAAAAGTTGATGGAAGCTCACCATTTTCTCCGTCCTTCACCTCTATATCTTGTCGTGTCAATGCATTCGGGGCAAGCTGATTCAGGAGTGACATATCCAGAATGTGATGCTTGACACCAAGCTCCTCTGTTATCACCTTCGCACATTCAATTTCCAGACGATGCCTTTGACCATAATCAAAAGTTACTGCCTCAATCTCTTTAAAACGTTCTTTTGCCCAGAACAAACATGTTGTGCTGTCCTGACCTCCACTAAATACAACAATCGCTTTTTCCTTCTTCATCCATAAAGACTCCCTTATATCGAAAAAACAGCACTCTAAGAAAAAGTGCTGCTTTCTTCTTAGTTTTTTTAAGAGGGTAGCTAAAAACCTCTTTCTTGCTTCACTTATCGATTATCAATTTTTTCTGGGTTAAGATCGTGGTTCATTAAACGATAATTGGCTATTTCTTCGTATTTAGTTCCTGGCTTCCCATAGTTACACCATGGATCAATCGAGATACCACCTCGTGGAGTAAATTTCCCCCAAACCTCTATATATCTTGGGTCAAGTAATGTAATTAAATCATTCATAATGATATTAACGCAATCCTCATGGAAATCTCCGTGATTTCTAAAACTGAATAAATACAATTTTAGTGATTTACTCTCAACAATTTTTTTATCAGGGATATACGAGATATACATCGTTGCAAAATCAGGCTGATGTGTAAGCGGACATAAACTAGTGAACTCTGGACAATTAAACTTAACGAAATAATCTCGATTGGAATGAAGATTATCTACTGCCTCCAAAACTTCAGGTGCATAATCATATGAATATTGTGTACCTTGGTTACCCAACAATGTTAAATCCTTTAGTCCTTCTTCATGACTTCGACCAGACATAAAAAAACCTCCTTGTAAAATGTTTCCCAACACTTTTCAAGAGAGGCATTACCAATCATTCTATTAAAACATAAGTAAAAACATAAAAAAGCCACGTCCGATATGGACATGGCATAATGTCATGTTTCCATAGTTTTTTATAGAGGGTATCAGCTATGAACCTCTCCCGTACAAGTCCGGGCACATTCTTTTCTTCCATATCGTACAAAAAATAATACAGAACGTCAAATAGATTTTAAAAAAATCTTTCTTATTTGTGCTTTACTAATTATATTGACAAAATGAATATATTTCTGTAAGTCCTTTCTCATTTTAAAGTTCTATTTTTTAATTACATTACTAGGAAAATAGAATTAAAATATAATTGATAAACTAATACTTATTATCAATATTTTGGTATATTCAAATATTCCGATATTCGAATTACTACTCCTGTGATAAATTGGAATTATCACACTTTTCTGTTTAGTGTGATAATTAAATGTGGAGGGAGAAATGGGTTTTGAAAAAGTTTACGTTTATGAAGTTTTTAAGTAGTATTATAGCTTTCGTTATGGTGCTTTTTCTATTGGTTCCATTATCGAGCGCTAGTGCTGAAGAATCTAAACCATTTAAACAGGATAGTCAAAGTGAAAGTATACTTCAACTTAAGGCGGCCATCGCTGAACAGCTAAGCTTGTCTAAAGATGGTCCAACTCTTCACGAAAGCTTACAAAATGTATCAGGCAATCAAGAAGTTGCAGTCATCGTACATTTATCTGAAACGCCTGTGGCACTAGAGCAAGGAATGAGCCAGGTGAAAGGCCAAAAGTTCTCTAATGCGCGAGCAAATGAAGTACGTTCAAATGTAAAAGCTCAACAAGCAAAAGTAAAAAAAGAGTTAGCTACTAAAAATGTTCAAATGACTCAAGGCTACACATTTGATACTGTTTTAAACGGTTTTGCGGCAACAGTGAAAGCAAATGATCTCCCGAAACTGCTTTCAATAGAAGGAATTACATTAATCGAACCTGATGCAATTGTTTACGCATCAGAAGATAATACAATGAAATCATCGGAACTTATTAAGGAAGATCAATTAGAGGCCCAAATGAACACAAGTATTTCTTTCCTTGGGATCGAACAGCTGTGGAATGAAGGAATTGAAGGACAAGGAATAAAAGTAGCAGTATTAGATACTGGTATTGACGCAGATCACCCTGAATTCGCTGGAATTTACAAGGGGGGGAAAAACTTTATTCCAAATTCATCAACTTACACGAAGCCTCGAGCAGATGACGATGCATCGGAAACATTGCCTTCTGAGCGTCCTGCCGGAACACCTGAATTTAATGAAAAAGGAAGCTCGTTCTATACTTCTCACGGTACCCATGTTGCTGGAACCATTGCAGCAATCGGAGCAAACAAATTTGGTATTAAAGGAATTGCTCCAAAAGTAGACCTTTATGCTTACCGTGTTCTTGGTGCATATGGAAGTGGAGCTACATCTGGTATTGTTAAAGCAATTGAAACCGCTGTAACAGAAAAAATGGACGTTATTAACCTTTCTCTTGGTGGGGGAGCTAACTCTGAAACGGATGCTGGTTCATTTGCTATTAATAATGCAATGATGGCTGGAACAATCGGAGTAATTGCGACAGGGAACTCCGGCCCAAATCGCGGAACAATGGGCACGCCTGCAACTGCTCGTTTAGGAATTGCTGTCGGTAACACAACAAATCCTGAAACAAAGTATAACGGGGAAGTGAATGTTACTGTTGGTGACTACAACTTAACAAAACAGCTCCCATTAATGGGAACAACTTTTGGAAGGGATTTAGCAACACAGCTTCAAGGAGAATTTGACCTAGTTGCTATCCCTGGAAACGGGGAAGTAAAAGACTTTGAGGGAATCGATGTAGAAGGTAAAGTGGCATTGATCTCTCGTGGCAGTATCGCCTTTGTTGATAAAATTGCGAACGCAAAGGCAAATGGAGCAGTCGCAACAATTATTCATAACTTTGCTGGTGGAACAAATGCACCTAATATTTCAGGTACATTCCTTGGTGATTCATTTGCTTTTCTACCAACATTTGATATGTCCCAAACGGATGGCGATGCAATTCGAGCTGCATTGGCAGGCGGAACTGGAAAAGTTAGCTTTAGTCAATTTACTTCCACACAGACACTAGGAGATGAAGTAAACGATTCAAGTTCCCGTGGACCATCTACACCAAACTTTGATATTAAACCAGATGTAAGTGCACCTGGAACAAACATTATGTCAACGATTCCAATGTATAAAAAGGATTTCCCTGATGCAGATTATGCAGAAGCATATGATCGTAAAACAGGAACTTCTATGGCAACACCGCATATTACAGGTATTGTTGCATTACTTAAACAAGCAAATCCTGATTGGAACGCGTTCGACATAAAAGTGGCGCTTTCTAATACAGCAAAGGTTTTAGATAAAACAAAATACGATGTGTTCTCTCAAGGAGCAGGTCGTGTAAATGCTTATGCTGCAGCGCATCCAGAAATTCTTGCCTATGCACTGGATAGTGCAATTTTAGATGGAACTGGAGCTGTTTCAGAAAACTTGAAAGGTACAGTTACGTTCGGTCCACAACCACTTAAAGATCAGGATATTTCCGTAACAAAACAAGTTTTAGTAAAAGATATAAAAGGGAACGGCGGTAATTATAACGTATCAATTGATGTGACAAAAACATTTGGTGATGCAACTGTTACAGTCGACCAGCCAACATTTAACCTAGTTGGTGAGCAATTGTTAAATATTACATTAACCGCTTCACAAGCTACTGCACCAAACGGCTCTGAAATACTAGGGTATATTCACATCAGCGGTGGAGCTACAGAAATTTCATTACCATTCGCAGCTGACTTTGGCAGCGAGGCAGTAACTGAACTTAAAGATTTAAAGATTACAGAAACAGACCTATCCTTCAACGGTGATGGAGTGAAAGATTCAGCTGTCCTTTCATTTACATTAACTGGAGATGTAACAACTAACTATATCGAGCTTTGGGATATTATGAATCCTCAAGGTGGAGAATATGGTGACGGCTACATCGGCTATCTTCACGCAGGTACTGCACTAGGAAAAGGATCTTATACGCTGAATATTGCTGGGCAGTACAAACCATGGGGACCAGAACCTGCCACAACAATTCCAGATGGTCTCTATACAATTGACTTTACTGGTCTTGCGGCATCAGGAGTAGTGTCCGATTATGTTGGACCAATTATCGTGAAAACGACGAAACCAGAAATTACTGGTTCAGTTACTGAAGGTGTCGCTACAGGACAGGTAACAGATAAATATATCGACTACAATGAAGAGTTATATTTATACGGTTTAAATTACAATTTAAATGATAAATTAAAAGCTTCCTATATTTCGACGATTAATGGCGAAGTACAAGCACCAGTTCCTTTTGAATTAAATCAAGACGGTAGCTTCACATTCCCAGTAACAGCAGAAACTAATGCTGTATCTGTAAAAATTGAAGACGCTGCCGGGAATGTTGGTGAAGCCTTAATATATGAAAATGATGTAGTTGAACCAAAAGTAACGCTTTCTGTCAATCCAACAGAGCTAAACCTAACAGTTGGAGAAACTGCACAACTTACGGTAACAGAGACATCTACTCCTCCAGAAGGTGAAGCAACAGAGGAAGATGTAACTTCAAAAGCTACTTATGTGGTTGGAGATGAAAATGTTGCAACAGTAGCAAATGGATTAGTAACTGCTGTAGGTGAGGGCACGACTACGATTACTATTTCATACGGTGATAATGAAGCTAAGATAAATGTTACAGTTAAAGCACCTGTTGTAGAAACACCAATCGTAACACTAGAAATTGACCAAGCTAAGGTTGAAACTAGAATAGGTAAAGAAGTTTCAGTTAAGATTACTGAAGTAACTACTTTTGAGGGAAAAACAACAGAAAAAGATGTTACAACGCTTGCAACCTACGAAGTAACAAACGATAAAATAGCTTCTGTAAAAGCGGGGGCTGTAAAAGGAAAAGGTCAAGGTACTACGACAATTACAGTAACGTATGGTGATCACACATTAACATTTGATGTGGTGGTTGAAAAGCCTGGTAATGGCAATGGCAATGGCAACGGTAACGGTAATGGTAATGGTAATGGCAACGGTAAAGATAATAATGAAGTTACCGAGGTTGAGTTATAATTAATTTTAGTTCAAGCAAAAAGAGAAATTGCGCTGTGCAATTTCTCTTTTTGCTATTAAATTTCCATGGTTCGCCTTAACTAGTCTAATTGCAGTTTTTTAGTACCTGCTTTATAAGAAATTTAATGATGTGATTTAACTAAATTTTAGTTATTAATATAAAGAATGCTTCTTTCCTCTATAAATTAACAATTTAGTGCTTCAATATAAGAGGTCCTTCCTTTCATATAGGCAGGACCATTTAGTTTTATTTAAGCATTGTCGCAGTTAAAAATTCCCGAGTTCTCTCCTCTTTCGGATGGTTAAAAAATTGTTCAGGTGTGCCGCGTTCAATAATTTTCCCATCATGCATATACACAATCCAATCAGCTACTTCTCTTGCGAATCCCATTTCATGGGTTACAACAACCATTGTCATACCTTCTTCAGCCAAGTCTTTCATGGTTGTTAAAACCTCTCCCACAAGCTCGGGATCGAGTGCCGATGTTGGCTCATCAAAAAGCATAATGTCTGGTTCCATCGCAAGTGCTCTAGCAATCGCCACCCGTTGCTTTTGCCCCCCTGATAGCTTACTAGGATAGACATCCGACTTATCTTCCAAACCTACTTTTTTCAGTAATTGTTTTGCTTTGATGATAGCTTTCTCTTTGCCTACACCCTTTACCATAATAGGTGCTTCAATAATATTTTCCAGAACCGTTTTGTGTGGGAATAAGTTGAAATTTTGAAACACCATACCTACCTTTTCTCTAATCTTGTTAAGGTCATCTGTTCGTGGATTGACTTCATTTCCCTCAATTATAATATGGCCGTTATCCTTTCTTTCTAAAAAGTTCAAACAGCGAAGGAGGGTGCTTTTCCCTGATCCGCTCGATCCTATTAGACAAACAACATCGCTCTCGTAGACTGTCATGTCGATATTTTTCAATACATGTAAGTCTCCGAATGATTTATTCAATTGTTTTATTTTAATCATTTCCTTAGTGTCCAATCTTTTCAGCTCCTATCTGTCGCTTACTGTTAATTTTAGTTCAGTTCGTTTCACTACAAATGTCATCAACGCTACCAGTAATAAATAGTAGACTGCTACAATGAGTAAATAAGTCATTTCATCAAAATTATTTGACCCAAGTGTTGTCGCCACATTAAACAGCTCATTCATGGAGATAAATGCGGCTAACGAAGAATCTTTTAAGCTTATGATAAATTGATTGCCTAAAGGCGGTAATGCTCTACGGAATGCCTGTGGGAGAATAATCCTTCTTAATGTCAGTGTCTTTGTCATTCCCAAAGAGCGTCCTGCCTCAAACTGGCCTTTATCGACTGACTGAATTGCTCCCCTAAGAATTTCAGAAATATAAGCTCCATTATGTAACGCTAGAGCAAGTGAAGCAGCCCAAAAATCAGGAAGAAGGAAAATCCCGCTAATTCCAAAGTAGAGGATAAATATTTGAACAATCAGCGGTGTTCCGCGAACCAAATAGACATATATATCTGAAATAAGTTCTAAAATTTTTATATTAGAAATTTTTAATAAGGCAAAGGCAAGTCCGATGACGATTCCAAGCAAGATAGAAACCACCGTCAGCTCTAATGTTAAAAGCATAGCTTTAAAGAATACACCTTTTGTTTCCATTAGTATGTGAAAAAAATGCGAAAAACTTGGCAAAGTACTACTTCCTTTCTTTTATAGCATTCGTTTATTCTGATTTTTTGGTAATGTCCTCACCAAAATATTTGATACTGATTTGAGTCAATGTTCCATTTTCCCGAAGTTGCTCCAAAGTTTCATTTACTCGCTTCAATAGCTTTGGATTATCCTGGGGCAGCACGATTGCTTGTTCACTGCGATTAATTAATTGCTGTCCTTTAATCTCAAACCCTTCCTTTTCAGCAGTTTTTCCTGTAACAAAATCTGTGATTACTGCATCATGACGTCCGCTACTCAACGCCTTTAATGCTGTAATATCGCTGTCATATGTTTTTATTTTGTCTGTATACTTAGAAGCTGTATCGGCATATGTTGATCCTTTTGCAACCGCTACTTCCTTTCCCTTTAAATCTTCAACAGTCCTTATCTTACTATCCGGTCTGGTGAAAATTTTTGGTCCTGAATAATAATACGGGGTAGAGAAAGAAACATGTTTACTTCGCTGTGGGTTAATCGTGTGGCTTGCAACGGCTGCATCTGCTCTGCCTGTTTTTACCCCTTCAACAATCCCTTTGAACTTGATTCGTTTCTGAACCGGCTCAAGGCCCATTTCCTTTGCAATCGCTTCACCAACCTCAATATCAAAGCCCGACATTGTGAGATCGTCATTTATATAACTAAATGGCTTAAATTCACCAGAAGTAGCAAAAACAAATTGATTTTTATTTATTAATTCAGATCCGTCTTCAAGCTTCTGCTTCTCAGCACAACCAGACAAAAAGCAGACTACAATTGTACTAAAGACTAATAGTAACTTCTTATTCAACAACATGTTGGCTATAACTCCTTTCTTTTTCGATTATTCCTTCAATACCTCTTGCTATATAACTTGCTTATGATAGTTAATACCCAATCTACTCCCGATAAAACAAAAAAGTATCAGGCACTTTTAATAGCACCCGACACTTTTCTACAAAATTCGCATTATATAATTATCTTTCAAGTCTTCTCTTTCCTCTAAAAATGCAGCATTTTAGATGTATAGGACTAAGAAAACCGCACTTACTTATGGTACGGTTCACCCTTCATAATCCTAAAGCTTCGATAAATCTGTTCCACTAGCACGAGCTTCATGAGCTGGTGCGGTAGCGTCATTTTGCCAAAGGATTGTAGTTCGTCGGCTCGTTTTAGGACATCTTCATGTAGGCCGAGGGAGCCACCGATGACAAAGGTGATTTTACTTTTGCCGTAGGTCATAAGAGATTCAATATCCGCTGCCATTTGTTCGGAGGTTTTCATTTTACCGTTAATAGCTAGAGCGATCACGTAGGCATCTTGGCTAATTTTAGCTAGTATGCGTTCCCCCTCTTTTTTCTTGACGATGTCCATTTCGGCTTCACTTAGTTGTTCAGGCGCCTTTTCGTCTGGTACCTCAATCACATCTATTTTTGCGTAGCCGCCTAGACGTTTTACGTACTCATCGATACCCATTTTTAAGTACTTTTCTTTTAGTTTGCCGACTGATACAATCGTTATATTCACACGTTATCCACCTTTACAATTCATTTACAAACAAATTATCCACAAAAGTTATCAACATATCCACAAGCGCCACCTATATATTGTGTAAAGTTATTTACTTGATACAATATATTCCGCAGGCTGTTCACAGTAGCTACACTTTGTGGATAACTTTTTATCCTCTTCGATTTTATCCATAATTGGGAACTCTTTTTGCTCTGCTACAAACATGTCTAAAGCGTGATCTATATGACTTTCACAGCTGTACTTTTCCATTTTTTGATGTCTCCTTATTTTCCGAAATTTCCACAAACTTATTCACAAATCAGTCTATGTTATCCACAATCTATTGTAACAAAGGAATGGCATGTATGGAAGAAGTGCCTTTTTCTCACGATTTCATGGTATTCACAATTTTCTAGTTATCCACAATATTTCATTAAAGTTTTTCCTCATCCTCATAAAAAAACGATGGGGATTTTTTAGATCACCATCGTTTTTTTCATACTCTTTACAATGTATTACCATTTGTTAATGTTAGTGATAGTTCGACTAATTTACCTTGACGGTACACTTTTAATGTTAGTTTATCACCAATTTTTTTGTCATTATATAAATGTTTGCGTAAATCAATTGTTGTTTCAATTTTTTGACCATCCATTTCAACAATAACATCATATTGTTGAACACCTGCTTTTGATGCTGGTGAGTTATTCATAACATCTGTTACAACAACGCCTGTTGTCACCTCTGCAGGTAATTTTAATGTTTGTTGCTGATAGAATGATGGGACATCTGTTAAATCAGCCAGTGAAACTCCCATTGTTGGACGTTTCATTTCTCCATTTTTCTCTAATTCCTCGATAATTGGAATAGCTGAATTAATTGGAATAGAAAATCCTAAACCTTCCACTGAGGATTCAGCAATTTTCATGGAGTTAATCCCTACTAATTCTCCAGCTAAGTTCACAAGTGCTCCCCCGCTATTCCCTGGGTTAATCGCAGCATCTGTTTGTAATACTTCTTGTTGCCAATCTTCTGTGCCATCACCATTTAAGTCTACCGGTACAGAGCGGTCTTTACCTGAAACAACACCCGTTGTAACAGAGCCATAAAATTCTAGACCAAGTGGGTTCCCAATGGCAATGACCGTTTCCCCTTGTTTTAAAACATCTGAGTTCCCGAATGTCGCCACTGTTTTAACATTTTTAGAGTTAATAGAAATAACTGCAAGGTCAGTCCAAACGTCATGACCGACTAGTTGTGCAGGTTCTTTTGTTCCGTCTTGCATTGTGACCTCTAGCTGCTTGGCCCCTTCAATAACGTGGTTATTTGTGACGATAAAGGCTTTATCACCTTCGATTTTATAAACAACACCTGAACCGCTGCCCGCTTCTTTTGTAGTTGTTGATGGTGGACTCCAAAAACCTCCACTTGTTACTTCTTGAATATTTGCAATACCAACAACTGCATCTGAGGCTTTGTCTACCGCTGAAGTAACATCTGTCGTTACCTCTGTTGCAACTTGGTTAATTGTTGTATTATTTTTTGCAGTACTACTTGATGTTGTTCCAGGCATTTGATTGACAAGTCCCGGTAACATAAGCCATACAAGTAATGCTCCTATAATAACACCAATCAAACCACTAAAGAAATAACCGCCTTTTCCTCCGCCTTTCTTTTTAAGACGCTTGGCCTGCATTTCCTGCTCCTCACGCTCTAACCTTTCTTGCAGCGGTGATTTCGGTATTTCATCCTTTTTTAAGAAATCACTGTTTTTATCATCATCTTGAAAGTAACTCATGTTCCTCATCCTTTCATTTACTGCTATTTGTTTAATTGTTACCCTAATCTTACGATTCAAACATTAAAATCAGATGAAAAACAATTAAAATGGACATAAAAATAGCTGCTCAATGCACATTGTGAAATGCATTGAACAGCATCAAGTTTTCCCTAAATACCTTATGATTAAACCGTGACTAATGTTGTAGGTTCCTCTGCATCTGTATCAAAAAGATGCACATGCTCACCTACAAGAATGCCACAAGATTGCAATGTTTGTGTGACGCTCATACGTGCCAACTCTTTCATATTATTATCCTTACTTAAATGCGAAAGATAAATATTGGTCGTCTTATCAAACACAACTTCACTCATTGCGATAGCGGCATCCTCATTAGAAACATGTCCTACATCACTTAAAATACGACGTTTAATCGACCAAGGATAACGTCCCATTTGAAGCATATTAACATCATGATTACTTTCAAAAACAAAAGAATCTGCACCACGTATAATACCCTTCATACGATCACTGACATAGCCCGTATCTGTAATAATGACAAGCTTACGATCATTCTCATGGAAAGTGTAGAACATTGGATCTGCTGCATCGTGAGAAACGGCAAAGGATTCAACGGCTAAAGAACCAAAATGTTTCACTGTGTCCATTTCAAATTCAAAGCGTTGCTCTATAGGAATGTCGCCAACTAGCCCGTCCATTGCCTGCCACGTTTTGGCGTTTGCATAAATTGGTACATTATATTTTCGTGCCAGTACACCAATCCCTTTAATATGATCACTATGCTCATGTGTAACAAAAATACCACTAAGCTGCTTCATATTACGGTCGATTTTTGTAAAAAGCTGCTCCATTTTTTTCCCACTAAGGCCAGCGTCGACGATAAAAGAGTAGTCGTCATTTTCTACATAAATCGAATTTCCTGTACTGCCACTAGCTAAAACACTAAATCGCATTATTCAACTCCCCAGTCTTCTTCTTCGCTCTCTTGCTTGTCCTCCTGGATCTCGATCACTTTGCCTTCAACTGCATTGACAAAATACTCTTCCTTTTGTCCATCAGATAATTTCACTTGAACTTCCCATGTTGGCACTAATACCTGAGTTCGAGTTAATTTAACAAGCGTGGAGTAACCTAACTTCATTTGCGTAATACGCGAGTCTGGCTTGAGCGTTCCCTTTGCATATAAAGTTTGAATAATTTGAAGAGGCGGAATGACAGTTTCCTGTTGTTCCATTTCCTCAATATTATCAATCATTGTTTGTTCATACATCGTTACTTCATTGTTAGCATTCCACTTAATTTTTAATGAACCATTATAATAAAACATTCGATTATTGGTTTTCTGGAAAAAAACAGCGACTCGTTCTTCCCTGTCTACTTTCCATAAGGCGTAAGATTCTCCTTCAGTTATGTTTGCAAGGACAAAATCCGTAAAGCTTGCATCATCACTCACATTACGTAATTTAACAGGTTTTATAAAAATAGCACGAGCCTTTGAATCCGCCTTTGAATCCTTAATATTAATTTGTTGGTTGCTATTACTAAATTCAGCTGTTGTGAATTTATGGACTTGAGCTGTCATATACGAAGCAGTTTCAATATTATTTGGTAGTGTGCCATACGTAATATTATCATCTTTTAAACGAGCTTCTATTGTTTTTTCACCTGGAACCTCAATATCTTTCGCTTCATTATAGCGATTTACATAAAGGGAATACAAGAAGATGTTTAGAATTAAAAAAACGAATATAAAAATAGATTTTGTTCTATTCCAATCCATTTTTAACACCTCCTAATACTTCAGGAGTTAGTTTAATCCAAGATCCATTACGAATGACAAACCAGCATGGTTCAAATGTAAATATATTAAGTTCTTGGTTTTGCGTTAAATAATAACCCAAAACAATCTCATCAATATCAGCTAAGGCAATATTATTTGCGTTTTTTAATCTCTCGGCAATATTTACTCCAGAAGGCAATTCTTTTATTTCCTTTTCTGCTTCAATATCCATATCTAAGGAAAAGTATGGACGCTTATAATGGAAAATCCGGCTATCTCCCCAAATTGTCGTCATCCGGGTAATGACATGATTGCTATAGACCGGTAAACCTTGCAAATATAATTGATAATCCATTTGATTTTTATTGGTACTCGTTGAAGCATAGCGGAAATCTGCAGTAAATCCCCCATGCTCGTTAATAAATTCAAAGCTATCTTTTAGAAGTTTTGATGGCTCAATTCTAATACCGCTCTCTGCAGCTGGATAAACATAATTTAATGACTTTAGATTTGTATCTAACGTCATTAATGACATACCATCTGTATATTTTTCAGAAGACGCACTTTCAATATTGCGCCGTACAATATTTGGATCTGTAAATAATACATTTTTAAATAATTCTGGTGAGATTTCTTCAATATAGTACGTAAATTTTACAGATTCCGTTTTATTGTTATCTACATAAAGAGATGTCTGGCTTTCTCGCTCAATTTCTTTAAAAGTGCCATATTTTTTTGCAGGCTCTATGACTTCCTGTATAAATTGATTCATGTTTGGCACGCTGACATGTGATCGGAATAATGATTGGTTATTACCACTAATGTAATAAATCATTAAATCCTTGCTATTATAATTGCTCCAATCTATAATCATACGATTAAATGTTGTTTCTGGTAATTCCTTATCCGTATACTGAAAAATCGTGTTAAAGGCTGAAAAAGGAATCTCTCCAGTGAAAAAGATTGTCATGCGATTATTTGTGCCAATGATTTGATTGACATAGTTTGCAGAAAGATTATTGTTAACAGGCACTAAGTCTAATACATTCCAGCCTTTAAATACTTTCATAATATCTTTCATAGCTGCGTTAGATACTGTACCTTTAAATTCCTCATCGGAACGGAAAATAGCCTTGTATGGACGAATAACATCCTCCATATCTTTTTGAGGCTTAATTAGAATTTCCTCTAACTCTGTTTTTTCTATATATTTATAATCAGGTGTATAGGTCCAGATCAAAAAGGTTAAAACCACACTCAGCATGACGAGTAGAAATAGTACAACAGATTTAACTGGTTCTATATATTTCATTCCCACTCACCTGCCTCACCAAATTCATCTGCATCATATGGTAATGTGAAGAAAATGGTTGTACCTTGTCCTTCCTCACTTTCAGCCCAAATCTTACCACCATGAGCCTCAATCATTTCCCGAGCAATAGCCAATCCTAATCCTGTTCCTCCCATTGAACGAGCTCGTGCACGATCAACGCGATAGAAACGATCAAAAATACGACCTACGTTTTCTTTAGGAATCCCCATACCATCATCTGAAATCATGACTTTCAGCATATCCCCTTGTCCAGTAAAGCCAAAGCGAATATTACCACCATCCGGTGAGTATTTGATTGCATTTGAAATAATATTATCAATAACCTGAGTCACCTTATCCGTATCAATTTCTACATAAAAGGACGTTTCAGGGAATATTCGTTCAAATTGTACTTTATCGGACTTAGACATTTCAAATCGGTCAATTATACGATTAAAGAATGAATTAAATAAGACAATATCTTTATTCAATTCGTAGTCTGCACTATCCATTCGTGATAATTGCAATAAATCATTCACTAGACGAATCATACGCTCTGTTTCAGTTTGCGTTACATTTAAAAATGTAGGAGCGATATTTTCATCTTTCCATGCCCCATCTGCTAGTGCCTCTAAATAACTACGCATTGTTGTTAATGGTGTTCTTAATTCATGTGATACATTCGATACAAACTCTCGTCGATCCATTTCTATCTTTTCCTGCTCCGTTATATCGTGTAGTACAGTAATAAGACCATTAATAAAGCCTGTCTCTTTTTGAATAACGGAGAAATTGGCACGTAATATATAGGGAGCATCCGCTGTACTAAAGTTTAAATTGATTGCATCACTCATATAAATCAAGTCTTCAAAACTATATTCCTGATCGATTCCCAATACGGAAGCAATAGGGCGACCTAATGTAATATCCCTTGAAATATGTAGCAACTCAAGTGCAGGATCATTAATTAAAATAATACGTCCCTTACGATCTGTTGCAATAACCCCATCTGTCATATTACTCAGAACCGAATCGAGCTTACGTCGTTCAGCTTCTGTGGTCGATTGTGCCTCTTGTAAACGATTAGTTAAATGATTAAAGGTTATCGCTAGCTGTCCGATTTCATCCGTACCATATACGCGTACTTTTCTGGAATAGTTTCCCTTCGCCATTGCCTGAGCTTGCTTTCGCATATCAGCAATTGGCTGTGTAATTGTTCGTGCAACAAGAATACCTAAAAAGATCGTAAAGACTAACGACATTGCTGTGCCGCCAAGGAAAATACGATTAATTTCGTTCATTTGTTCAAAAACAGACTCAATATTCGCTTCAATATATAGAACACCGATAATTTCATCATCTGGCCCTGCACCCGCTCGAATCGGGTTCGCCAATACCCATACTCGATTCCTTGTTTTGTTATCAAGTTTAATGATATCAAAGAGCGTTTCAGCCGATATCGCACGTCGTACAAGGTCTGTGTTAGAGCGTTGTCCAATTAAATTTTGATTCTCAAGCTCAGATGTTGCTAGTATCCTTTGTCTATCATCAATGACACGAATTTCTAGAATATCACCATTCGAAACATCCCTTAAACCAGTAGAAAACTCCATTACAATTGACTTTAAGCTTTCCTCTAGTTTTGGCATGCTTTCATCGCGTTCCTTTAAAATTTCCTCACGGAGACTATATTGCATCAAGTCAACCCGCTGGAAAATAGAATCTTGGAAGTTGCTCTTCAAATTTTGTTCTAATTGACGTGCGAAATAGATACCGATAATTTGTAAAGCAAGTAAGATTAATAAAATATAAATCAGCACTAATTTGACATGAATGGATTTAAAGAAGCTTACTTTCTGCATTCCTATTACTCCTGTTCAGGATTTCGTAAATAATAACCTACACCACGTCGTGTGACAATCCAAGCAGGATGACTAGGATTATCCTCAATTTTTTCACGTAAGCGACGAATTGTTACGTCAACAGTTCGCACATCGCCAAAGTAATCATAGCCCCATACCGTTTGTAGTAAGTGCTCACGTGTCATTACTTGACCAATGTGTTTTCCTAAATAATGAAGTAACTCAAATTCACGATGTGTTAATTCAATTGTTTCATCACGCTTCATTACTAGATATGCATCTGGTTGAATAACAAGAGATCCTACCACAATCTCATTTGACTCTTCCTCAGCCTCTTCTGCCACAGGAGCAACCACTTGTAAACGGCGCATATTGGCTTTTACACGCGCAATAAGCTCACGAGTACTAAATGGCTTTGTTACATAATCATCTGCACCCATCTCTAATCCTAATACTTTATCAATTTCAGAGCCTTTCGCTGTTAGCATAATTATAGGGAAATCGTATTTTTTACGTACCTCTCTACAAACTTCCATTCCATCACGCTTCGGCAGCATGATATCTAAAAGCATTAAGTCGGGTTGCTCTTCCTCCACTTTCTTTAACGCTTCATCTCCATCATAAGCACAAATAACTTTATAGCCTTCTTTTATTAAATTAAATTGCAAAATATCTGCGATTGGTTTTTCATCGTCAACAACTAATATTGTTTTGTTCATACATTCTCTCCCTTTCGCTTTTTATCTATTCTAAACAATGTGTATTTGTAAATTCACTACTCTTAACTCTATCATGCTTTCGAGTTCTATGCATTAATCGATATTCAATCCATCCAATACTGTGACATAAAAGGATATATTTCAACAATTATTTCTCGGGAAATAATAGAAAAAGACAGTCCACTATTCGGACTGCCTTCTATTCAACGCGTTTATCGACCTACATAAGATAATGGATTTTCTAATGAACCGTTCTTTTCAACTTCAAAGTGCAAATGAGTACCTGTAGAATTACCAGTTGAACCCATTATGCCGATTACAGAACCTTTTTCCACTACTTGTCCCACTTCAACATTAATTGAAGATAAATGTCCATAAAGCGTTGTATAACCATTATTGTGATTAATAACAATACGATTACCATAAGTGCCTGAAGAACCAGCCGCAACAACTATACCATTATCAGCAGCTAAAATATTATAGTTACTTGGACGAGCGATATCAATACCACGATGGAAGGCTCCCCAACGTTCACCCATACCACTTGAGATATAGCCCCCAACTGCTGGCCATGCAAATTCGCCAGTACCTCGTGAAGAAATTACCTTTGTGCCAACTACTTCAATTTGATCTACTGGTTGTTGAATGATTTTTTCTTCTAATGCTACTTTCGATGTTTGCGTACCGTTTTCAGATGTTAATGCATAGGTTGTTTCTTTTTTTCCATTAGCGCCTTCTTGTTTAATCACTTTTTCGCCTTTATACATAGTCGGGTCTTCTTTGACCACTTTTTTAAATGGAATTACATCTGCAACTTTCTTTTCCTTTTTTACCTCAATTGTGACAAATGGCTTTGCCACTGTAACATTTAATGCTTGCCCAATTTGTAAAACTGTATCCACAGTAATACCAGGGTTCAAAGCTAATAGTTCACTAGTTGTTAAATTGTGTTTTTTAGCAACCGAACCTAATACATCACCTGATTGAATTTTATATGTTTCTTGCTCTAGATGACCTGTCATTAAATATTTTACTGCTTGCTCAGGCGATAAAATATCAGTTGGTGTAACCTTTTGTGATAATCCTGAGACTCCCTGTTTAAAGGAAATATCTAAAAGACGCGATTCACCATTTTGCAGTTCAGGTAAATTATTAATAGATTGTTGGGTATTCGCTAGTTTATCTAATTCTTGCTGAGAAACATATTGTAGCTTTAACAGCTGAACAGTTTTTTCATAAGCCTCTGTATTCTTTAACGATACGACTGGTTTATGATCAACTAATAATGTAAATGCATCAGACTTCGCTACTAATGATTGCTTAAGCTTTGATAGTGTTTCTGCATCTTTTGTTTCATTCACAAAAACTTGTTCTGGGATTATTTTAACAGCTGAACTAGCGTCAATAGAAAGCCCTTTAAATTGCTGACTCGCTGCTTTTTCTTTAGATGCAATGATATCTTGAATTACCTTCTCATCAGATACTGCACCAATATATTCATTCCCCACATAAACGTGGTAAATTTTATTTAAGTTTTCTTTGTCATATTCCTTGGCAAAACCCATATTAATCGTTAGGCTTGTCATTAAAACTGCAACGATTGAAGCCTTTTTAAAAGAAGAAAAATTGTAGGTGAATCTATTGTTTTCTTCTTTTCTTTTAAAAAACGAATTCATCAATAAAGCCCCTTCCAACTTTACCCTTCAGTAGGATGATTTACCCACAAGGATTTTTTGCACCCTTATAATGTACCATAAAGAAAATAACGTTTGAATAATTTCACCCTTTTGTAATGTAAATGTATTATTTAACTACTAATTGTTACATAGAATACATTTTAGATACTTTTTATTTATTGATATTTTATCTACATATTAGGTAATTAATGAAATGAATGCTGAATAGTGAGTATACTAATCTCTAAATTTTTTCAAGGGAATTTTGACTTAATACTTTTTACTTTTTTAATATTCCGATAAAATATAAGAGAAGGTACACTATTTGATTGGAGCGATTAAATTGAGTGATTCACAAACCGCTGATAATCCAACAAAAATGTTGAGACATCAGAGAACGAATATGCATAAAATTTTCCTAAGAATTATTATGGTGTCACTAGGTGCGATTATAATGGCATTGGGCTTAGAATTATTTTTAGTACCCAACCACATTATGGATGGAGGCATTGTCGGTGTTTCCATCATTACATCTCATTTATTAAATTTACCCCTTGGTATTTTCATCTTCATTTTAAACTTACCTTTTATTTTCTTAGGCTATAAACAAATTGGTAAAACTTTCGCACTGTCTACAGGGCTAGGTATTACCGTACTCTCCTTAGCAACCCTTGTCTTACATAACATACATCCATTTACGGAAGATACATTATTGGCTACAGTTTTTGGGGGAATGATTTTAGGCGTTGGTGTCGGAATTGTCATTCGGTATGGTGGTTCTTTGGATGGAACTGAAATACTAGCCATTCTTTTTAATAGCAAGACACCTTTTTCAGTTGGAGAAATTATTATGTTCTTCAACGTCCTTATTTTCACAGTGGCAGGTTTTGTTTTTAATTGGGAACAAGCAATGTACTCCATTATTGCATACTATATTGCCTATAAAATGATTGATATTGTGATTCAAGGATTAGAGGAATCAAAATCCGTTTATATCATTAGTGACGACATTGATGAAATAGGACAAACAATTATGGATCGACTTGGGCGTGGTGTTACTTTTCTTCATGGGGAAGGAGCTTATACTGGCAACGATAAGAAAGTCATCTTCACAGTTATTACTCGGTTAGAAGAATCTAAGCTAAAATCAATTGTCGCTGAGATAGATGATAATGCCTTTTTGGCCATTGGTAATATCGCAGAGGTAAAGGGTGGTCGCTTTAAGAAGAAGGATATTCACTAAAAAATGGGCGTACCACTTATGGCACGCCCATTTCCATTTATCTTAAATTATGCTTCCCAAACATCAACTAAAACGTTTGTTTGCTCACGAGCAGGTCCAACTGAGAACGTAGCAATTTGAATTCCTGTTAACTCACTAATACGTTCTACGTAGCGGCGAGCATTATCAGGTAGTTCATCTAAAGTTCGGCAGCTTGTTACATCCTCAGACCAGCCTGGAAGTTCCTCATAAATTGGTTCACATTGTTCAATAATATGAAGATTTGCTGGGTACTCTGTTATTGTTTCACCTTTATAATTATAGGCAGTACAGATTTTGACTGTTTCTAAGCCAGATAAAACATCAATAGAGTTTAGAGCAAGATGTGTGATACCACTTACGCGACGTGAATGACGAACAACTACTGTATCAAACCAACCTACACGACGTGGACGTCCTGTTGTTGTACCGTACTCGCGACCAACCTCACGAATTTGTTGTCCTACTTCATCAAATAACTCTGTTGGGAAAGGACCATCTCCTACACGAGAAGTATAAGCCTTTGATACACCAATAACACTTGTCACTCGTGATGGACCAACACCAGCGCCAATGGCTACTCCACCAGCTACGGGATTTGAAGAAGTTACATATGGATACGTACCTTGATCTACATCAAGTAAAATACCTTGAGCCCCTTCAAATAACACTTTACCGCCTTCATCAAGTACATCATTTAAAATTTTAGATGTATCTGTTACATATTTTGCAATTTCTTGACCGTAACCATAGTATTCCTCAAAAATTTCTTCGAATGTTACGCCTTCAACTTCATAGAATTTCTCAAATAATTTATTTTTAATGGCTAAATTATGACGTAGTTTTTCCTCAAAAATATCTTTATCAAGTAAGTCAGCCATTCGAATTCCGATACGTGCTACTTTATCTTGATAACAAGGCCCAATCCCTTTACAAGTTGTGCCAATTTTATTTTCCCCACGACTAGCTTCGTCAGCGATATCTTGCTTAATATGGTAAGGCAAAATAACATGTGCACGATTAGAAATACGTAGATTATCTGTATCAATACCACGTTCTTGTAAGCCTTTAAGCTCTGTTACTAATGACTTTGGATTGACAACTAATCCGTTACCAATTACTGAAGTTTTTTCTTTATAGAAGATCCCTGATGGAATTAAATGTAGTTTATATGTTTCACCATCAATTTTAATGGTATGTCCTGCATTATCCCCACCTGCAAATCGAGCGATTGCATCGGCTTTTTGCGAAAGGAAATCTGTAATTTTACCTTTTCCTTCGTCTCCCCACTGTGTTCCTACAACTACTACTGATGTCATAATCAGCACCTCCGTTAGATACCTTTGTATCTCAATTTTTAAGCCTAAATCATTGTAACAATGATAGAAACGCCCCGTCAATAAAAAAAAGTTAAAAAACACGAACATATAATCAAAAAATCTGATTCAACGTTCGTGTTTAATAACAGAATGATATGAATATTATCGAACATTCAGATTAATTCAATCTATGGGTAATATTTCATTACTTAAGAGGCAACTTATCTGAATGATGACTAATCACGCGGCGGTGGTGGTGGCATTTGTGACCAATCCACATTAATGAATTTATTAAATTCCTTTTTAAAAGCAAGTGTAACTGTTCCTGTTGGACCATTACGTTGTTTGGCAATAATAATTTCGATCATATTTTTATTCTCAGATTCTTTATCGTAATAGTCATCACGGTATAAAAAGGCAACAATATCAGCATCTTGCTCAATACTTCCCGATTCACGTAAGTCACTCATCATTGGTCGTTTATCTTGTCGTTGCTCAACTCCACGTGATAGCTGTGATAGTGCAATAACAGGAACCTTTAATTCACGGGCTAATCCCTTTAAGGAACGTGAAATCTCTGATACCTCTTGCTGACGGTTTTCTCCTGGCTTACCACTACCTTGAATTAACTGTAAATAATCAATTAAGATCATTCCAAGTCCATTTTCTTGTGCTAAACGTCGACATTTTGCACGAATTTCATTGATACGTACACCTGGTGTATCATCAATAAATATCCCTGAATTCGATAAACTACCCATTGCCATCGTTAGTTTACCCCAATCTTCCGTAGTTAAAGCACCTGTACGTAAAACTTGTGCATCTATGTTACCTTCTGCACAAAGCATACGCATTACTAGTTGTTCTGCACCCATCTCTAAAGAAAAGATCGCAACATTTTCACGTGCTTGCACGGCAACACTTTGCGCAACGTTCAACGCAAAGGCGGTTTTCCCTACAGATGGACGTGCCGCAACAATAATTAAGTCGTTGCGTTGGAAGCCAGCAGTAATGTTATCTAAATCACGGAAGCCAGTAGGTATTCCTGTTACTTCTCCCTTTTGTGATTGCAGTTGCTCAATATTATCGAAAGTTTCCACAAGCACATCTTTAACATGCTTAAAGTCACCTGCGTTCTTTCGATTGGCAACCTCCATCATTTTCTTTTCTGCTTCACCTAATAACGCCTCTACTTCGTCCTCACGCGTATAGCCGTCCTCGACGATTTTCGTAGCTACACGAATTAAGCGACGTAATAGTGCCTTTTCCTCAACAATTTTTGCATAATGTGCGACATTGGCAGCTGTAGGGACAGCATTGGCGAGCTCTAGTAAATAAGATAGCCCGCCAACGTCTTCAATCTCTTTTTTAGCTGATAATTCTTCCGTAACTGTTACAACATCTATCGCTTTTCCTTGATCACTCAAACGCAGCATCGTTTCGAAAATTTTCTTATGGGCATTTAAATAAAAATCATCGGCCAATAAAATTTCTGATGCTGTTATTAACGCCTGTGGTTCAAGGAAAATAGCACCGATAACCGATTGCTCCGCCTCCCGGTTATGCGGTGGAACGCGGTCCATCATCGGTTCACTCATGGATCGTCGCTCCTTATTCTTCCGTTACATGTACTTTTAATGTTGCTGATACTTCATGATGTAGTTTTACTGGAACATTTGTAAA
>NZ_DAMDAY010000006.1:59115-81526 GCF_032093475.1 Lysinibacillus sp.
TTCAGGTAAAGTCATCTTACGTTTATCAATTTTAATACCATGCACTTTTTGTAATGCATCAGCAATTTGCTTTGTAGATACTGAGCCAAATAGACGGCCACCTTCACCAGATTTTGCTTTTAGCTCAACTGTTAATTTTTCAACTTTTTCTTTTAACGCTTGTGCTTCAGCTAATTCAGCAGCAGCATTTTTAGCTTCTAATTTTTTTTGTCCCTCTAATTGACTTAATGCTTGAGCATTTGCTTCTGCAGCATAGCCATTTTTAATAAGGAAATTTTGTGCATAGCCATCAGCTACGTTTTTAATTTCACCTTTTTTTCCTTTTCCTTTAACGTCTTTTAAAAATACTACTTTCATTAGTCCGAACTCCCTTCAATGACCTCATTTATGGCCTCTTCTAAATGTTTTTTCACGCCATCAATGGATTTAGCATCTATTTGGCAGGCGGCATTCGTTAAATGTCCACCACCGCCGAGCCTCTCCATGATTAGCTGTACATTGACCTCTCCAAGCGATCGTGCACTTATACCAATTTTTCCATCTGCTCGATGCGCAATGACAAAGGATGCACTTACATCTTTCATAGTTAGCAAAATATCTGCTGTTTGTGCAATTAAGACAGAGTCATACACTTTCGAATCTTCACCAACAGCAACAGCAATTCCAGGTTTTACAAATTTGACTGTTTGCACAATTTTAGAGCGCTCAATATATGTGTCCACATCCTCTTTTAAAAGGCGCTGCACTAATACTGTATCCGCACCGTTCGTCCGTAAATAAGAAGCCGCTTCAAATGTACGTGCTCCCGTTCGAAGTGTAAAGCTTTTGGTATCGACAATAATACCTGCCAGTAAAGCAGTGGCCTCTAGCATATTGATCTTCGCACGCTTCGGCTGATATTCTAGTAGCTCTGTTACTAGCTCAGCCGTAGACGACGCATACGGCTCCATATAAACAAGTGTAGGATTTTCGATAAAGTCTTCACTACGACGATGATGATCGATCACAACAACCTTTTCAGCTAGTTTTAATAAGTGTGCATCAATTACTAAATTAGGCTTATGAGTATCCACGATAACAAGCAATGATTTTTCTGTCATTTTCCCAGCAGCTTCTTCAGGTGTAAGGAAATTTTCATAGAAATCCGATTTACTCTCGATTTCATTCATTAGTCGTGTAACGCTACCGTTTAATTCATCAAAGTTTATAATGACATAACCCTTTACATCATTCATCTGTGCCATTTTCCGTACACCAACAGATGCCCCAATAGAGTCCATATCAGGATTTTTATGTCCCATTACAAACACTTGGTCACTGTCTTGAATTAAATCACGCAATGCATGTGAAATAACGCGCGCTCTAACACGTGTACGTTTTTCAACTGGATTTGTTTTCCCACCGTAAAATTTAAGTTTACCAGTAGGTTGTTTAATCGCCACTTGGTCTCCACCACGTCCTAGAACAAGATCAAGACTCGATTGTGCCAATTCACCCAACTCTACTAGCGAGGATGATCCAGCTCCTACACCAATACTTAATGTTAATGATAAATTCTTTTGAGCTGTTTTTTCTCGAATGGTATCTAAAATAGCAAATTTTTTCTTTTCCAGCTCTGTTAAAATAGATTCGTTTAACACTGCTAAAAAGCGATCTGATGATATTCGTTTTACAAATACGCCATGCTCAGCAGCCCACTCATTGACAATTGATGTAACCATCGTATTGGTTAAACTACGTGGTTGGTCATCCATAGCTTGCGTGATTTCATCGTAATTGTCGACAAATAATATAGCGATAACTGTACGATCTGCGTAGTATTGCTTTTCAATGGCAATCTGTTCTGTTATATCAAAGAAATACAGTAGACGTTCCTCTTTTTTATAATAAACACGATATTTCCGATCACGTAGTGTAATCGTAGCCTCATTTGTTTCTTCGGTCTTCATTAGTACATAGATGTCATCAGATATATTAACAATACCTTCTCCAACTAATGACTCCATATTTAAAATGCCTTGCATATATGGATTGGACCATTCTATTTCATATTGCTCGTTAACCAGCAATATGCCAATCGGCATTTCTAGCAATGCCTCTTCTCCTACTTTTTTCATACGGAAGGAAATGGATTCAATATGCTTCTCAGTTTCTTCAAAAGCTATCTTTTCGACCTTCCATGTGTAAGCCATCAATAAAACAAAACCTATTCCATAACCGATACCTATCCCGATATTCCAAATACATAGAAGCACGAACGTCACAATTCCAAATATGGAAAGAACAAAAAGCGGATAGCGAATTGGTCGTTTTCTAAAAGTACCCATTACAATCAGCCCCTTATTCTTTAGTCTTCCCCTTTACAAGTGAACGTACGTCAAAGCCTAAATCAACGATACCGAGTAAGATCATGAAGGATGATAATGGAATAGCTAACAAAGTAGCAACCCATTTTACCCCATTTGGCATCCCTTTTTTTGAAATGAAGTAATGGATAAAAGATATCCCTTGTAGAATGAGTAACAACCATAATATATAAGAAACATTCAATACAATTATATCTAACGTAGATCCGGCCTCTGGACGCATAAATAAATTAATGCATAAAACAATCATGTAATACCATAAAATAGAGCGTGGTAATCTCATATTTTGAAACGGAGCAAACTTAGGAATATCTACTCCCAGTCGTTTTAATGCAGGTAAGTTTAATGTAATGATAATAAATCCAGCAAAAAATGCTGAAATTGTAATCGTTGCAGGCATAGTTAGCTCAATTGTTTTAAACATTGCCTCAAGCTGTTCTGGATTTATAGCTACCTGGCCAGTGACATTCTTCGCAAATTCATTTGATTGCTCGTAATTTTGTCGAGCTACTTCTAAACTCATATTAATAAAGTCTATTCCCGTCAGTTTTACATAAGCAATATAAACAATTGCCATGGAAATTAGATTAGCAATCCCCGTCGACATAAATAAAAAGAGCTTACTTTTCTTCAAATAAATTGCGTTACCCATTACGACACCCACTAGCCCTAAAATAAAGGCAAATGGTAGCATGGATATTCCACTTGTTATCGTGGTTAGGATACAGCCTACTATTGCAACAAGTATGGATGTGGAACGCTTGTAATTTGCGCTATACCAAGCAATCGGTAGTGGAGCAAATATTAAAGCTACTATAAAGATGAATGGTACATATGCAGAAATAAGCATTAATATCGTAAAAAGTGCAACCATCATTGAGCCTTGGACAAGCGCTTTTGTTTGATTATTCGGCATTGAAAACCTTCCTTTTTTTCAGTCAAACTTACTATCCTTTATTGTACCATTTTTTCATAGTGTTGAACAAAAATCGCTTAGATCACTATATGCTTTGTTATCAATTTTATCAAACAACTGCCAATTCCATTTTACCATAACAAAAAACCAGCATACCCCGATACGAATATCGTAATATGCTGGTATTTAAAATTGATGTAAGGTCAGTTACCTTAACGTCATCAATCTTATTTATCTTCTGCTACGAATGGAAGTAATCCCATGATACGAGATACTTTGATAGCTGAAGTTAATTTACGTTGGTACTTAGCGCTAGTGCCAGTTACGCGACGTGGTAAGATTTTACCGCGCTCAGAGATGAATTTTTTTAATAAATCTACATCTTTATAGTCGATATGCGTAATGTTATTAGCAGTGAAGTAGCAAACTTTACGGCGTTTGCGGCCTCCGCGACGTGGTGCCATAGTATGTCTCCTCCTTATCTTTTTTTATATTATAGAAGCATTAGAATGGAAGATCATCCTCAGATACTTCTATCGGTCCTTTGCTATTCGCAAATGGATCCTCATCTACACGTGTATAATTCGGCTGATTCATAGGTGGTTGATTTTGTTGATAAGTATCGCCGCCATAGGAACCCTGCCCTGGCATAGCGCCACCAAACTGTTGTTGTGGTTGACCACCGCCATATGACGGTTGGTTATTACCGTAAGTTTGTCCACCACCGTATTGAGGAGCAGCAGCGCCGCTACCATTACGTGGTTCTAAAAACTGTACGCTATCCGCCACGACATCTGTTGTATATACTCGCTTACCGTCTTGTCCTTCATAACTGCCCGTTTGGATACGACCTTCTACCCCAATTAAACTTCCTTTTCGCATGAAGTTCGCTAGGTTTTCGGCCTGTTTTCGCCATGCAACACAGCTAATGAAATCAGCTTCGCGTTCACCTTGTTGATTTGAGAATGCACGGTTTACAGCAACTGTAAATCTTGTAGACGCAATTCCGTTCGGTGTATAACGTAGCTCAGGATCTTTTGTTAGTCTTCCAACTAATACGACACGGTTTATCATCAGAATACAACCTCCTTTTCAGCGTTTTGTTAAAAGTCAATAATTAAGCTTCTTCGCGAACTGCAATGTGGCGAATGATGTCTTCGCTAATGTTAGCTAGACGTGTATACTCGTTAATTGCTTCTGAAGGAGCGTTTACTTTCACGATTTGGTAGTAACCTTCGCGGAAGTCTTGAATTTCATAAGCTAAGCGGCGTTTGCCCCACTCTTTTGATTCGATGACTTCTGCACCGTTAGAAGTTAAGATTTCGTTGAAACGTTCAACTAAAGCTTTCTTCGCTTCGTCTTCAATGTTCGGACGTACGATGTACATTAATTCGTATTTTCTCATCTGTTTACACCTCCTTATGGACTTAGGCTCTCCTATGTAAGGGAGCAAGGAGCAAGTAATATTATTACTCACATCAATGAATTGTAACATATAGGTACTTATCTTTCAAGTCGCAAACTAATAATTCGGTATATAATAAGAATATATATTGCAATCTTCCATGAAAGGGGCGATTCAATGCTACCAAATAAAGAGCCAATTGTTATTGAATTAGATATAAAAAAATTGATGATTGATAATTTGGTTATCACAGGTGGTCTTGTTATATTATTTACAGCCATTCAATATATTTGCTTTAAAGATTTTCATTTTTCTTTTTGGAATATGATTGTTGGTACAGTACTCTTTGTGATTCTATACATTATTTTTATTGTTCTACATGAGGCATTTCATTTAATTGGTTTTATGATTTTTGGCAAAGTACCCTTGAAGGCTTTAAAATATGGCATAAATTTAGAGCTTGGTGTTGCTTATGCGACTACAGTACAACCTCTCTCCAACCAAGCAATGAAAAAGGCATTATTACTACCTTTTTGGACGACTGGTGTTCTTCCGACAATTGCTGGGTTTTATTTTAATAGTACTGTTTTAATAATCGTAGGAGCTTTTTTAATGGCTGGTGCAATAGGTGACTTTGCCATGTATAAAGAATTAAGGAAATATCCAAAACAGGCTCTTGTACGAGATGATCCTAAATTACCGAAACTTTACGTATATACTCAACAGAACGAAGATAACTCACTATAAGTTAGAATCTGTAGCATTGAGATAAATAGCTGCAGATTCTATCTATTCTTTAAGGCGTTAAAAATCCGTGCTGAGCTGCGGTATATAAATTTCTCCATATACGATTAAGCGTAGATGTTTCTGTAATAGCCTCCATACCAAGACTTCGTATTAAATGATTTGCTATGACAATGCAAGCAGCAGCAATCTCTTTACTCATTTGTGTAAATTGAGATTGTTCATCTTCTGTTAAAAGGACACCCTGTTGGTGTTTTTGCCAAAATAAAGTCAATGTTGTATAGAACCGCTCCTCATATTGCTTATAATGCTTCTGCTGCTGCATCAATAAAAATTGTAATGCCCCAATCCGTTCAGCTCGATTGATATCATGATTTCGTTGCTTTGTTAATTTATATGCTTCTTCTAAGAAATTTTCGGTAATACCAAGACAAACGCTTAAAAACGAAGCCTCCGCAAAAGTTACAAATGGAAAGCTATGTACTGAGTTGCCATAACTATTTTTTATTGCTCCTAGTTGAAACGTTGCTTCTTCGGGTACCCAAATATTATTCACACGAATCGTATGACTGGCTGTTGCCTTCAATCCCATCGCACACCAATCATTCAATATCTCAACGTCTTGTGGACTCACTGAACAACTAATAATTTCATCTTTTTTGATCCCGTCTTCTTCAATAAAGCAGTTCATTGTAAAAGTAGACGCATAATTGGAGCCACTGCAGTACTTCCACTGTCCCGTTACAACATAACCACCCTCTTCTTTCACAGCTATTCCTGTTGGATAACCACTACCTGCTATGACTGCATCCTTAGGCATAAAAATTTTCTCACAAACATTTGCACTGAAGGTTGGAATAAACGCATTCCCCCCTGTACCAATTGTAATTAGCCAACCAAAATTCCCATCTATAGCTGACATCTGCTGAAATACTTTTACACCTTCCACTAAATCTAAATCCTTACCACCTAATTCTTTTGACATGAACAATTTAAACAATTTTTGTTCATAAATAAAATCAAGTACATCTTGTGGTAGCTTTCCAAGCTGCTCAAACTCTAACCCGCGTTCTTTAATCTGTAAAAGATTCATTTGTATAACTGCCCCCATTACTAAAAATTCTGATAACGGATCCATCAAAAAAGGGCAACCATTGTAGATTGCCCCTGTCCATTTTTATACATTAAAGCGGAATAACATAATATCGCCGTCTTGTACTTCATAATCTTTACCTTCAAGTCGAACTTTACCAGCTTCTTTAGCTGCTGCTTGAGAACCTGCCTCTAGTAAATCATCATAAGCAACCGTTTCTGCTCGAATAAAGCCACGTTCAAAGTCAGTATGAATAATACCTGCACACTGTGGCGCCTTCATACCTTTACGGAACGTCCAAGCACGTACTTCTTGTACACCTGCAGTAAAGTACGTTGCTAATCCTAATAAATCATAAGAAGTACGGATTAGCTGATCTAAACCTGATTCTTTAATGCCTAGTTCTTCTAAGAACATAGCTTTTTCTTCATCATCAAGCTCGGAAATTTCTTCTTCGATTTTTGCGCAAATTGTAATTACTTGAGCACCTTCAGCTGACGCATACTCACGTACTTTTTTCACATACTCATTGTTGTCTGCATCTGCTACTTCATCTTCTGAAACGTTTGCAACATAAAGCATTGGTTTAATTGTTAGTAAATGAAGACCTTTAATTACTTTTAGCTCATCATCTGAAAGTTCTGCAGCACGTGCTGGTTTACCGTTTTCTAATTGTTCTTTAATTTTTAGAAGTACTGGCTCTTCAATCATTGCATCTTTATCTTTTTGTTTTGCCATTTTACTAACTCGTTGTATACGTTTATCTACTGATTCTAAGTCAGCTAGCGCAAGCTCTAAATTAATTACCTCGATATCATCAATTGGATCTACTGCACCTGATACGTGTGTAATGTTTTCATCTACAAAACAACGTACAACCTGACAAATTGCATCCACTTCACGAATATGAGCTAGGAATTTATTCCCTAATCCTTCACCTTTGGAAGCACCTTTTACAATTCCTGCGATATCTGTGAATTCAAATGCAGTTGGCACAGTTTTTTTCGGTACAACTAATTCTGTTAATTTATCTAAACGTGCATCTGGTACTTCAACGATACCAACGTTCGGATCAATCGTTGCGAATGGATAGTTTGCAGCCAATGCGCCCGCTTTTGTAATTGCGTTAAATAATGTTGATTTTCCAACGTTAGGTAAACCAACGATTCCAGCTGTTAATGCCATGAATGGACACAACCTTTCTATACTCAGTTCAAATTTTCTCTCATATAACCTTATCTATTATATTGATTCGCTCATAAAAAGTCTAATATGCCTGATGTTAAGCCTCATTAGCAGATATTAAAACCTTTTTCATTTTTTTCTCAAATTCACGGCGCGGAATCATGACACTATGCTGACACCCTTCACATTTAATACGGACATCTGCGCCCATACGAATAATCTTCCATTTATTTGTACCACATGGATGTTGTTTTTTCATTTCAACGATATCATTTAAACCAAATTTTTTAGCTTCCATGTTATTCACTTCTCCCCTCATCTTTTCCATAGAACATCATTTTTGGATAGGCCATTGGTATGTTATTTTCTTCAAAAAGTTTTGTAACATCACGGCGAATTGTACGTGCAACGCCATATTGTTGCTGTGGTAATGTTTCAGCCGCTATACGTATTGTTACCTCAGTCCCTTTAACATTTTGCACACCTAAAAAAACCGGAGTCGTTATTAATTCCTTATGCAATGTAGGTAATGTCTCTAAATACTTATTAATAACCGCTTCAGCTTTCCCAAAATCAGCAGCTGTGGTCATTTGTAAATCTATAAAAATTTTGGAGTTGTTAACAGAATAATTGACGACCTCACCAATTGCACCATTTGGGATGATGAACTGCTCCCCCGTGGCTCCATTAATTTTTGTAGTACGTAAACCTATTTCTACAACTGTACCTTCTGCTGCATTTATTTTTATATAATCCCCTACACCAAATTGATCTTCAAAGATAATGAAGAATCCAGTAATAACATCCTTTACTAAACTTTGAGCACCAAAACCTATTGCTAAACCAACAATCCCTGCACCGGCCAATAGCCCTGCTACCTTTATATTTAAAGAAGAAAGAATTCCTATAATCGCTGAGAAGTAAACTACATAAGAAATCACACTTTGTAATAATCTTGCAATTGTTCGTTGACGTCGCTCTGAGTGGTTTAATGGGGAACGCATTCGTATTAAGAACACTTTTTTAATAAATTTTTTACCTAATCTTACAGCTAACCATGATGCTAATAAAATGAGCACAATCTCTATGGATGCATCAATCACATGATCCCAAAGTTCCTCAGATGTGAGCTTATCCCAATATCTCTCCATTAACTTTTTTTTATTCTCTTCCATCATTACCACCTCTTGAATAACTTGCTAAAAATTTGCGTATACTGCATAAAAATTGAGCACTTCTAAATATAAAAAGAAAGTGAGTTTTTTTATGAATACTATACCAAATATGTTACTACCTTATTCCCTTCATCACGAGAGTAAAAATGCTGTTTGGCAATTAAGCACATTATTTTTAGAACATATACCGTTTCATCATGAACGTTTAATTTTTTGTTGTATTGGCAGTGACCGCTGTACAGGTGATACACTTGGACCATTAACAGGTAGCTTTCTAAAAAAATCAGTTAGCTTTCCCTATGAAATTGTTGGTTCTTTAGAAGATCCTTTACATGCTCTAAATCTTGATTCTACTATGCAACAGCTACACAATCATACTACAAAACCTTTTATTATTGCGATTGATGCCTGTCTTGGCAGTGAGCAAAATGTTGGCCATATTTCAGTTCAAAGCGGTCCTATTTTTCCCGGCAAGGCTGTAAAAAAAGAATTACCTCCAATCGGAGACATTTCCGTTAAAGGAATCGTCAATATTGGAGGCTTTATGGAAATGCTTGTTTTACAAAATACAAGACTTCATATTTCTTATGCTATGGCAGAAAAACTTTCTAGAGCTTTATTATTAGCTGCCCACCGTTATTCACTGAAAAGTGTAGAAGATGGCAACCATAACGCCAACAACGATAATACCTGGCAGCAAGTTAGCAGCTTTGATTTTAGCTAAACCAGCAATGTTTAACCCTATTGCCATAATCATTACGCCGCCAACAGCAGTCATTTCAGTAATGTACATTTCTAGCGCCGCATCAGGTATAAAGGAGCTTATAACGCCCGCAAAAAGTGCAATTAAGCCTTGATAAGCAAAGACAGGTACAGCCGATAGCATAACACCTATACCTAATGTGGATGCTAAAATAATGGATGTAAATCCATCTATTAATCCCTTTGTAATTAAAACATTGTGATCATTACGTAGACCACTATCGAGTGCACCGATTACAGCCATCGACCCAACAACAAAAATTAGAGAAGCAGTGACAAAGCCCTCTGCGATGCTTATTTGGTTTTGATCATTCCGTTTTGTTCGAAATAATGACTCGACCCATTTTCCAAGCCGATTCATTTGCTTATCTAAATCCAACCACTCACCTATTACTGTACCTACAACTAAACTTACTACTAATATAATAAAGTTATCACTTTCAAAGCCCATTTTTATCCCTAACAATGTGACCGCTAAACCAATAATGGATAGGACCGTAGATTTCATAGATTCAGGAATATTTTTAAAAATGCGCCCCACTAATGCACCTGCTATAATTAGCACAGCATTAATCAATGCCCCTAGTATTACCACACTTAAGCCTTCCTTCTCTCTAAAAAATAGAGAGCGCCTGTTTGCTTGGCGCTCTGATTAAGTTATAGAAATATTATTTTATTCTTCCTGTAAGTTCAAAATTTCTAAAATACGTTCTAAATCATCTTCGGAATAAAATTCAATTTCAATTTTTCCTTTATTGTTTGTTTTTTTGATTTGTACATTTGTTCCAAAATAATCACGTAATTGGGATTCTTTGGCTGCTACAAAAATATCTTTCTTCTTTGGTGGAATTGTTTCACGTGAAACTTCTTCATTGATACTTTGTACTAGCATTTCAACCTGACGTACATTCAAGCCTAGGTTAATTACCTTATTGGCTACTTCTGAAATTCTTCTTTTATTTTTCAAGCCGAGTAAAGCCCGTCCTTGCCCCATTGATAACGTGCCTTCATTCATCAATTTTCGAACATCTTCTGGTAAAGCAAGTAGACGAACGTGATTGGCTATATGTGGTCTACTTTTTCCTAGCCGCTTAGATAATTCTTCTTGTGTTAAATGTAGGTTTTCCATTAAGCTCTGATAGGCTTCTGCTTCTTCAATAACTGTTAAATCCTCACGTTGGAGATTTTCTAAAATGGCTAGCTCCATCATTTGAGCATCTGATAGCTCTTTAATAATGACAGGAATAACCTCTAATTCAGCTAAGAGACATGCTCTATAACGGCGTTCCCCAGCAACAATTTCAAATTTACGTCCTTTTTTTCGAACAGCAATTGGCTGCAAAATACCATGCTCTTTAATAGAATCTGCTAGCTCCTGTAAACTTTCCTCATCAAAAATTTTACGAGGCTGATATGGGTTCGCAACAATTAAATCCAATTGAATTTCTTCTACTTGCCCACTTTGTTCTAAAGACTCTCCTGGAAATAGTGCACCAATGCCCCTTCCTAAACCTTTAGCCATTTTTTATCACTTCCCTCGCCATCTCCAAATAAACTTCTGCACCTCTAGATTTTGCGTCGTAAGTGATGATTGGTTGACCATGACTTGGTGCCTCACTTAATCGCACATTACGAGGAATGATCGTTTTATATACTTTATCTTGGAAATATTTTTTTACTTCATCAATAACCTGTAAACCTAAGTTTGTTCGTGCATCCAACATTGTTAAAAGAACCCCATCAATATAAAGCTGCTGGTTTAGATGCTTTTGAACAAGTCGAACAGTGGATAATAATTGACTTAGCCCTTCCAATGCATAGTATTCACATTGAACCGGGATAATCAGTGCATCTGAAGCAGTTAATGCATTAATTGTTAAAAGTCCTAAAGAAGGAGGACAGTCAATAATAATATAATCGAAATCTTCTTTAACATTTTGCAGTGCATGTTTTAATCGCACTTCTCTTGAAATAGTAGAAACCAACTCAATTTCGGCACCTGCAAGTGAAATTGTTGCTGGCACGATTGATAAATTTTCAACATTTGTTTTTTGAATGACATTTTCTACATCTTCGTCGTCAATGAGCACATCATAAATACAGCCCTGTATTTCTCCTTTATTAATACCAAGTCCACTTGTTGTATTCCCCTGCGGATCAGTATCAATTAAAAGCACTTTCTTACCTAAATAAGCTAGGCAAGCGCTCAAATTGACCGAAGTTGTTGTTTTACCTACGCCACCCTTTTGATTGGCGATTGCTATAATTCTACCCATTTAAAAGCACCTGCTTTCATCTATCAAAGTTTACTTTGACAAATCATTTGTAAAATCACTCTTTAATCCGCTATCTAACTCTCATTCTATCAAAAAAATTGAAGAGAGTTGTATAAAATATTAAGAATATATACAAAAAAGGAGATATCTCATTTATCTTTCTGAGATATCTCCTCTGTACAGTGTTCGATAAAGCTCTAAATTACTTTTTTAGAATAATTTATTACACCTTTTTCTTTTTAGGTATCTTCACTGTAATTTGATAATATTCTTCTGTATCTTCTTCTTCTGTTTTCACCGTAATACCGCTTTTTGTTACCATTGTTAACGATTGTTTAATCGTATTTAAAGCAATGCGTACATCTTTACTTATAGCTTTTCTCTTTGGCTTTGCTTTCCTTGGTGCCGATTCTTCCTGCTCGTCTGTTACTGGATTTAATATTGTCTGAATTTGTTCCTCTAATTGACGAACATTCCAATCATTATCAATCGTTTGTTGTAAAATTTCTAATTGTAATGGTTGATCTTTTACTGCGATTAATGCACGTGCATGTCGTTCAGATATTTGGCGCTTCAAAATGGCTTGCTGCACTTCTTCCGGCAACCTTAATAAACGTAATTTATTGGCTACAGTGGATTGTCCTTTTCCAAGTCGTTGGGCAAGTGCTTCCTGTGTAAGCTCATGAAGCTCTAATAATTTTTGATAGGCTACCGCTTCTTCAATTGCAGTTAACTCTTCACGCTGTAAGTTCTCTATTAACGCAATAGAAGCTGTTTCCTTATCAGTTAAATTACGTACAATAGCAGGGACCTCTGTCCATTGTAGCTTTTTCATCGCCCGATAACGACGCTCACCGGCAATGATTTCATATTGATTTTCTGATGTTTTACGTACAACAATTGGCTGAATCACACCATGTGTATGAATGGTTCTTGATAATTCCTCAATTTTTTCATCATCAAAAATAGTACGTGGCTGAAAACGGTTAGGTACAATTTGATTAATAGGCAACTTTATGACTTCTTCCGCTGCATGAACCGCCTCTGCTTGTTCTACTTCATTTTTCACAATAGGCTCCGTTTTACTCCCGCCTCCAAAAAAACGTGAAAAAGGACTTTTCATCCAAGTGGCACCACCTTTAAGTAACTATCTTGCTCTGTGTCATTCTATTATTATTTATTATATTTCTCCAAATGTATATAGTTCATAGATGTCTTTTGCGTGAACCATCCATAACTAGTATGTATGCTCAAAATAGAAAAAATATTTTCTACTTTGAGTAGTTTCACATGAAACACTAATTATTGAATCGGTGTTTTATTTGGTACACCTGGCTTACGCGGGTATTTTTTCGGTGTTCCTTTTATTTTATCAAATATATATAAAATGCGGTCACTTTCTTCAATAGGTAGCTTGAAAGAAAATTCTTCTCTTAGTTTAACACCTAATGTTGTTAAAGCTTTTTTAGCATCCTTTAATTCTTCTGCCCCAGCTGCAGCTTTTAAAGCAACAAAATATCCATCTTGTTTTGCTAAAGGTACGCATAACTCCGATAACACTGATAACCGAGCTACAGCGCGTGCTGTTACCACATCAAATTGTTCACGATATTTTACATTTTGACCAAACTCTTCAGCTCGTGCGTGTACAAAATGCATATTTTCTAATTGTAACTCATCACTTAGATGATTTAAAAATGTAATTCTTTTATTTAAAGAGTCGACAATTGTGACGTGTAAATGTGGGAAACAGATTTTAATAGGTATACTAGGGAAACCTGCACCTGCTCCAACATCACAAACAGTGGTTACTTTGGAAAAATCAAAATAGAAAGAGGCACTAATTGAATCAAAGAAATGCTTTAAATAAACGCCTTCTACATCTGTAATAGCCGTTAAATTCATCTTTTCATTCCACTCGACAAGTAGCTCAAAGTACTTTTTAAATTGAGAGATCTGCTTATCTGAAAGTACAATGCCTTTCTCTTTCAGTGCCTCTATAAATTGTTGTTCGTTCATGTAAAGTCTCCTTTATTAATCTAGCTATCCTGTTCTACCAATAGGATAACTTTAAAAATAGGAAGCGGGCACAATGGTATGCCCGCCCCTTATTTACTTTACTGTCTTATTAGCTGCTTACTTTCGCAATTTTACCTTGTTCAATGTAAACAAGCAGAATGGATATATCTGCTGGATTAACTCCAGAAATACGAGAGGCTTGGGCAATAGAAAGAGGTAAAACCTGTTTTAATTTTTGACGTGCTTCTGTTGCTAAACCAGAAATAGCATCGTAATCAATATTCTCAGGGATTTTTTTATTTTCCATTTTGTGTAGCTTCTCTACCTGTTGCAATGCCTTTTCGATATAGCCTTCATATTTAAGCTGTATTTCAATTTGCTCTTTCACTTCATCTGACAATTCAATTTCTGCCGGAATTAAAGAAGATATTAACTCATAATGCATTTCAGGACGTTTTAATAAATCTGCGCCACGAATACCATCTTTTAATTCACTACCACCAACTGAACGAATAACAGATTGCGTTGTCTCATTTGGTTTAATAATGACTTCACGAAGACGTGCAATTTCCTTTTCAATCAGCTCTTTTTTCTCATTGAATTTATTATATCTTTCTTGTGGAATCATGCCCATGTTATATGCAAGCTCGATTAAACGTAAATCTGCGTTATCGTGGCGTAACAATAGACGATATTCTGCACGAGATGTTAATAAACGATACGGCTCATTTGTCCCTTTTGTTACCAGGTCATCGATCAAAACGCCAATATAGGCATCAGAGCGACTTAAAATTAACTCTTCTTTACCAAGGACATTCGCAGCAGCATTCATTCCTGCCATTAAGCCTTGTGCGGCTGCTTCTTCATAACCAGATGTACCGTTAATTTGCCCAGCTGTATATAAGCCTTTAATACGTTTTGTTTCTAATGTTGGCCATAATTGTGTTGGCACTATTGAATCATATTCAATTGCATAACCAGCACGCATCATTTCCGCATTTTCTAAGCCAGGGATAGATTTTAGTAAACGTGTTTGAACATGCTCTGGTAAACTTGTTGATAAACCTTGAACATAGACCTCACGCGTGTTACGACCTTCTGGCTCCAAGAATATTTGATGTCGTGGCTTATCATTAAAGCGCACAACTTTATCTTCAATCGACGGACAATAACGTGGACCTGTCCCTTTGATCATCCCTGAATACATCGGTGAAAGATGTAAATTCGCTTCAATAATTTCATGTGTTTCAGGACTTGTATATGTTAACCAGCAAGGAAGTTGATCCATAATGAATTCAGTTGTTTCAAAACTAAATGCACGTGGAACATCATCTCCTGGTTGAATCTCTGTTTTGTCATAATCAATTGTACGGTTATTTACACGTGGTGGTGTACCTGTTTTAAAACGAACTAAATCAAAACCAAGCTCTTTTAAATTATCAGCTAAACGGATCGAAGGTTGTTGATTATTAGGACCGCTTGAGTATTTCATATCACCGATAATAATTTCACCGCGTAAGAAAGTACCTGTTGTCACCACTACTGTTTTAGCACGATAGACGGCTCCAATTTGTGTAATGACCCCTTTCACTTCTCCATCTTCAATAATTAACTCTTCAACCATTCCTTGATGGATTGTTAGGTTTTCAGTTTCCTCCAACACACGTTTCATCTCTTGTTGGTATAAAACTTTGTCTGCTTGTGCGCGCAATGCACGTACTGCTGGACCTTTTCCTGTATTTAACATTCTCATTTGTATATGTGTTTTATCAATAACTTTCCCCATGACGCCACCTAAAGCGTCAATTTCACGTACGACGATTCCTTTGGCAGGGCCACCGATAGATGGATTACACGGCATAAATGCAATCATATCTAAATTGATTGTTAGCATTAATGTGTTTGCGCCCATTTTAGCCGCAGCATGAGCAGCTTCTGAACCTGCGTGACCTGCGCCAATTACAATAACATCATACGTGCCTGCCTCATATTTTGTTGGCATGCTCGTATCTTCCTTTCCCTTTATAAATTTATTTTCCTAAGCAGAACTGTGAAAATAACTGATTAATTAGGCTTTCTTGTACTGTGTCACCAATAATTTCACCAAGTATTTCCCATGTTCTTGTTACATCAATTTGTACCATATCTACTGGTACACCCTCCTGTGCAGCTGCTATTGCATCTTCTACTGTTGCTTGTGCTTGGTGCAGAAGAGCAATATGTCTTGCATTTGAAACATATGTTAAATCGCCCGCTTCGATTTGTCCTTCAAAGAATAATGCTGCAATGGCTTCCTCTAATTCAGTAATGCCCTCCTCCTGTAACAGAGAAGTCGTGACAATACGGTGGTCACCAGCTAATTCTTTAACACGTGCTAAATCTATTTTTTGCGGTAGATCTGTTTTATTAACAATGACGATGTAATCCATCGAATCAATTGTTTCGAAAAGTCGCTCATCCTCTGCAGTCAATTCATCTGCATAGTTTAATACAAATAAAATTAAATCTGCTCCACGAAGAGCTTCACGAGAGCGTTCTACACCAATTCGTTCAACAATATCCTCTGTTTCCCGGATACCTGCTGTATCCACTAAACGAAGTGGAACACCACGTACATTGACGTACTCTTCTATAATATCACGAGTCGTACCTGCGATATCTGTCACTATGGCCTTATTTTCTTGTACTAAGCTATTTAAAAGCGAAGATTTCCCTACATTCGGACGACCTAAAATAACAGTTGATAATCCCTCGCGCAAAATCTTTCCTTGAGAAGATGTTTGTAGAAGTTTAATAATTTCATTTCTTACCCATGTACATTTCTCTACTAATACAGGGACCGTCATTTCTTCTACATCATCATACTCCGGATAATCTATATTAACCTCTACCTGTGCTAATGTCTCTAGTAAAGCTTGGCGTAAATCACCAATAAGTCTCGACAATTTCCCATCCATTTGGCCCAAAGCAACATTCATCGCACGATCTGTTTTTGCTCTTATCAAATCCATAACAGCTTCAGCCTGTGAAAGATCTATACGTCCATTTAAAAAAGCTCGTTTTGTGAATTCACCTGGCTCAGCTAATCTTGCTCCATTTGTTAAGGCAAGTTTTAATACGCGATTGACTGAAACTAGTCCACCATGACAGTTTATTTCTACAACATCCTCACGCGTGAATGTTTTAGGTCCACGCATCAGCGATAGCATAACTTCCTCTACTACCTCATTTGTTTTAGGATCAACTAAATGCCCATAATGAATGGTGTGCGAATCTTTCGTAGTTAAACTTTTTCCACCAGGTGATTTGAATATTTTATCTGCAATCGTTACTGCCTCGTCCCCACTTAAACGAACGATGGCTATGGCACCTTCACCCATTGGTGTGGATATCGCAGCAATTGTATCGAACTCCATTTAATGACCTCCTCAACGTTATCCACATGTGGATAATCAAAACCGACCAATACTTACTAACACCTTAGACTAACATATTTTCTGCAAAATCTAAAGTAAGGATCATTTCCAAATGTGGATAAAATCATTTTTATAGTTAATCTTATTTTCGACAAATATCGATATTCTCTGTCACATTAAAAAGGTCATTTTATCACGCAGATAAAATGACCTTTCAAAATATATTGTCTGTATGATTTTTGAGCAACAGTCTAACGGTTTTTTACTGGTTCAATTACTAAATAACGATTAGGTTCTGTGCCTTCTGAATACGTTTCAAGATCTAGACGATTTGCTAATTGATTATGAATTATCTTTCGTTCGTAAGACGGCATTGGTTCAAATGCCACACGTTGATTTAAGCGTAATGCTTTATCCGCCATTCGATCTGCCAATAATTCTAATGCTACTTGTCTACGTTCGCGATAGTTTTCTACATCTAATTTCACCATTAAAAATTGCTTAGCACTTTTATTTAATATTAGTTGCGTTAATTGCTGTAAGGAATTTAGTGTTTGACCTCGTTTCCCGATAAGCAGTGCCGCCTTCTCACTTTTTAATTGAAATAATACATATTTCCCTTCACGAGTCGTAGCAATATCAAGATCATGAATATCCAGTTGTTCAGCAATGCTTACTAAATACGCTTTTGCATCTTCAATTGGATTTGCTGAATCTACTTCTTCATTTTGTTCTTTAACGACTTGTTGAACAGCTTCGATTTCACTTGGTTGTTCAGAAACTTGTGAACTTATTGTTTCAACATTATCTACTGCCAGTGGTTCGTCTAATTGTGTCGTATTTTGCGGTTCGGCTTTTTCGTTTTCAATTGTCGGAACCTGAACTTCCTTTATAGTTACACGTACCTCTGCAGAACGTGCACCAAAACCTAAAAATCCTTTTTTACCTTCTTGTAAAACTTCAACATCTACTTGTTCACGGGTTTTGCCAAGTTTCTGTAACGCCAATGAGATCGCTTCTTGTGTTGTTGCGCCTATTTGCGTAAGTTGTTTCACTTTTTAGCCCCTCCATTTTGAGCAGGTTGTGTTTTATCTTTATTCCAAGGTTTATAAATAAACAGGTTTTGGAAAATCGAAATAATATTCCCGATTACCCAATATAGTGATAATGCAGCTGGTAAGGCCATACCAAAAGCAATGATCATGAATGGCATAATATACATCATAATTTTCATTTGAGGATTATCCATTGCTGGTCCTGTACGCAATACGATAAATTGCATTAAACCTGCCGTAATTGCTAATGCAGGTGCAGGATCTGCTAACGGGAAGATAAAGAAATTCCCTAAATCAAATGTAGATGTAGCATTCATACGACTAATTGCATGATAGAAACCAATTAAAATTGGCATTTGAATGATTACTGGTAAACATCCAGCAAGTGGGTTTACTCCAGATTCACTCATTAGCTTCATCATTTCTTGCTGATATTGTTGCTGTGTCTGAGCATCCTTAGAAGCATACTTCTTTTGCAATTCCTTCAATTTTGGCTGAATTTCTTGCATCTTTTTAGAGCTCTTTGTTTGTTTAATCATTAAAGGTAAAATTGCTAAACGAATAATAATTGTTACGGCAATAATCCCCCATGCATACGTACCGAGCAGATCAGCAAAGTATTTTATCGCTGATACCAACGGCCAAACAATGAATTCATTCCAGAAGCCTGTGCTGTCTTTGGAAATTGGTTCATTGAATTCTGTACAACCAGAAAGTAGTAAGGCTACTGATACTAGTGACAAAATTACCCAATGTTGTTTTTTCAACCTTCTTCCCCCTACAATTACTATTCACTTTTTCTTAATTCTATATGCATTTTTTCATTCACAGACAGTTTCCTACCACAAGATCTGCCGGCTACTTTACCTAAATTCTGTCAGCGTTTTGGACGTCCTCAATAAAGATAAAGTTATCAGTTATTTTATCACGCCTATAACGTTCACTCTACTAAATATTCTAACTACATAAATTTATTCATAAGTTATGTTGCGAAATTTACATACTTTTAGTGAAATACAGTATTTCATATACCCCTATGCGTATATTCCCCTTACTTATTATCGTATGCAAATTCGCTGTACACTACTATTAACAGGACAGACATTTTTCACCACTTGCTTGCATACATTACACTTTCTTCATAACCTTTGCGATTCGTAGTACATGCTGCAAACTCTGTTTCACTTCATGAAAATCCATAGTGGCCGCCGGTTGTCTGGCGATAATAACATAATCCATATTCGGCTTTAAATCATTCTTTAATTCCTGAATACTTTGTCGAATATAGCGTTTTATTTGGTTGCGTGTTACCGCATTCCCAAGCTTTTTACTAACTGATAAACCTACACGAAATTCGGTTTGCCCCTCTTTTGCTAAAAAATAAACGACAAACTGACGATTAGCGAAAGATTTACCTTTTTTAAACACCTTTTGAAAGTCATCATTTTTTTTCACTCTTTGGCGTTTTTTCATTTCTTTCACCTGCTATTAGATAATATCTTTTGATCCTCATTTCTAGGTTTACCAAAAATAAAGAAAAAAAAGACCACTGATGTGGCTCAGTGGACTTATTTTATGCTGATAAAACTTTTCTTCCTTTACGACGACGAGCAGCAAGAACTTTGCGTCCGTTTTTCGTGCTCATACGTGCGCGGAAACCGTGAACTTTGCTGTGCTTACGTTTTTTTGGTTGGTAAGTACGTTTCATTTATATAGACACCTCCTGAATGAGTTGAATTTTTCAACATACAGACTCGAATATTATATAAAGTATCTAGTTATTTTGTCAATGTATTTCATAAATTTCTTTTAGTCATCCACTCTACTTATTTTTTTATTCATCTCAATTTCTATTTAGTTAACATTTGTATTCTCATAAATAACGATTAATTATTTCCCATGAACATAAAATATTTATCCACAGAGTACTTGTTTTTTTTACACAGAGTTGTGTATAGTATTTTTTGCATTATTTTTTATCCACAACAATTATCTACAGCTTTTTCACATAAGCAGTGCTTGTGGACAACTCTGAAGTGCATAACTACAAGCTATGTGGATAAGTTTCATAAACTATTGAAATAGCTTTGTTTTTCTGATACGATTACTGTGCTTCACTTTGTTGAAAACTGAAACGAACATTTTAATTATCCACAACTGTTAATATGCTGTGGATAATTTTTATCACAGCCTTTGGTTAACTTTTATCCACAACTTGTGATTATGTGGACGAGTTGTAAAATGAACGTATTTACCATTTCTATAAATGCGATTTTTTTATGTATTGAACACTGTAAAGGAGATTAGCAGCTTGGAACATTTAGAAGAACTATGGAATAATGTCCTGGCTCAAGTTGAACAAAAAATTTCTAAACCAAGCTTCGAAACGTGGCTTAAGTCTACAAAACTACTATCTTACAATGGTAGTGGCTCTACTGTAACGATTGCTGCGCCAAATTCGTTTGCTCGAGACTGGCTTGAGAATCATTATATTCATTTGATTACAGGTATATTAACGGAGCTTACAGGCGAAGACTTGCTTATTAAATTTGTTGTTCAAAAAAACCAGGATTCGGACGATTTCGATTTGCCGGCGCCGATTATCCAAGCAAAAAATAACGATCACCATGATATTTCACCAGGTATGTTAAACCCGAAATATACTTTTGATACGTTTGTTATTGGCTCTGGTAACCGCTTTGCACATGCTGCCTCGCTAGCAGTCGCTGAAGCCCCTGCGAAAGCTTATAATCCATTCTTTATTTATGGGGGAGTAGGGCTTGGTAAGACACACTTAATGCATGCAATTGGCCATTATGTTTTAGAGCATAATCCTAATGCGAAGGTAGTCTACCTATCATCTGAGAAATTTACAAATGAATTTATTAACTCAATTCGTGATAATAAAGCACTTGATTTTCGCAATAAATACCGCAACGTGGATGTACTGCTAATTGATGATATTCAATTCCTAGCTGGAAAAGAATCAACTCAAGAAGAATTTTTCCACACTTTTAATACTTTACATGAAGAATCAAAGCAAATTGTTATATCAAGTGATCGACCTCCGAAAGAGATTCCTACATTGGAAGATCGGCTACGTTCACGTTTTGAATGGGGGCTAATAACTGATATTGCGCCACCTGATTTGGAAACTCGTATTGCTATCTTGCGTAAAAAGGCAAAAGCAGATGGTCTAGAGGTTCCAAATGAAGTAATGCTTTATATTGCGAACCAGATTGACTCCAATATTAGGGAGCTTGAAGGTGCGCTTATTCGCGTCGTCGCCTATTCTTCACTGGTAAACAAAGATATTACGGCAACATTGGCAGCCGAGGCTCTAAAGGACATTATCCCTAACTCAAAGCCACGGACTGTGACAATATTAGACATTCAGAATGCTGTAGGAGAGCATTTTAATATACGTTTAGAAGATTTTGCTGCTAAAAAACGTACTAAATTAATTGCCTTTCCACGTCAAATTGCAATGTATTTATCACGCGAATTAACAGATTTTTCGCTGCCGAAAATTGGCGAAGAGTTTGGTGGCCGTGACCATACGACTGTCATCCATGCACACGAAAAAATATCTTCTATGTTGAAAAATGACGTTCAACTTCAACAAGATGTTAAACAAATTCGTAGCATGCTAGGGAAGTAATTGCTGTGGACAATCCAACTATTTAAACACAAACTTATACACAGTCTATCTACATGTGGATAGACTGATTTTATTCATAAAACTATACTTATCCACAAATCCACAGAGCCTATTACTATATCTTTTTTATTTTATATAAATAAATAATATAAATATGTGAGGGAAAACGAATGAAATTTGATATTTTACGTGACCGTTTATTAGAGGGTTTAAATGATGTCATGAAAGCCGTAAGTTCTAAAACAACTATTCCTATTTTAACTGGGATTAAAATTGATGTAACAGAAGAAGGCATCCGCTTAACAGGTAGTGATGCAGATATTACAATCCAAACTTTT